>JACCYR010000448.1 GCA_013696385.1 Acidobacteriota bacterium | reverse complement strand
GTCAATCCGTGCTTATAAATCTTGCCGGCGATTCGGTTTCGGCAATGATTATCAAATCGCCGGTTGCCGAACACATAACTTTTACGACAATTCGCACGGGTGCGTATCCGACTTCGCTGTTGGGAACTTTTTCGGCGTTGCGTCAAATGTTTCTCGACGCACAGCGATTGCGCGAACTCAAAAAAATGTATGACAAAAATCCGAGTGGAATGAAACGTCCAGCAGACGACAAATCTTTGGAGGCGTTGATTCCGATTCTAATGCGCGAAATGCCGATTGTGATGAATGCCAATTCGGAACGTGAAATTATTCGCGCTTTGGATTTGGCGCGGGAATTTAATTTAAAAGCAATAATCGCCGGCGGACAAGAAGCGTGGAAAGTTGCTAATCGGTTAAAGGCGCAAGATGTTCCCGTTTTGCTGTCGCTCGATTTTCCGAAACGCACGACGGCGGCTTCGGCTGAAGCCGCGCCTGAAAGTTTGGAACTGCTTCGTCTGCGGGCGGAAACTCCAAAAAATGCGGCGCGTCTTGCCCAAGCCGGTGTGAAATTCGCCTTTCAATCAGGCACGATGAAAAGCATCAACGATTTTCTTGTTAATGCTAATGAATCAGTCAAAAACGGTTTGGATAAAAACGCGGCGATTCGCGCAATGACTCTTTCTTCGGCGGAAATTTTCGGTGTCGAAAATCGGCTCGGCTCAGTCGAGAAAGGCAAAATTGCCAACCTATTGGTAGTCAGAGGCGACGTTCTAGCCAAAGACAAAACATTGACGCACGTTTTTGTGGACGGCAAACTTTTTGAGCAAAAGGAAAAACCGAAAACTCCGCCGACTGCGACGACTCAACCGGCGGCTGTAGCAACCGTCGGTGGAAATTATACAATCACCATCGAAATTCCTGGACAACCGTTGTCGGGAACGCTTAGTTTAATTCAGGAAGGCGCGATTTTAAACGGAACTTTGCAGACGCAACTCGGCACGTCGCCAATCAAAGACGGAAAAGTTACAGCGGAAGGTTTTGATTTTGCGTCAACCGTAGAATTTGGCGGCACGACCTTTGATATTCTTGTCAAAGGCGCAGTCGTCGGCAATCAAATTAGCGGAACAATAACTTCGCCGCAAGGCGCGATTCCGTTTAGCGGAACAAAAACGCCGTAAAAATTATTTCTGCTTGCCAGAGATTTTTGTAAATCAAAAGAGGAAAAAATGAAAAAGATTTATACATTTTTATTTGTTATGCTGCTCGTCGCGGCTTCGCCGAATATTCTTTTAGCACAGGCGAAAACTGAAATATTGATTCGCAACGCGACTGTTTTGACTGCCGCGAAAGGCAGATTCGAGAATACGGATATTCTCATTCAAAACGGTAAAATTGCGCGTATCGGCAAAAATCTGAAAGCGTCGTCAAACGCGCAAACAATTGACGCAAGCGGCAAATTTGTAACGCCCGGCATAATTGATTGCCATTCGCACGCGATGTTGGACGCGATAAACGAATTTTCCTTTTCGGTTACATCAATGGTTCGCACCGACGATGTTTTGGATCCGACGGATATTTCCATTTATCGCGCTTTGGCGAGTGGCGTAACCGCCGCTAATCTTTTGCACGGTTCGGCAAATTCCATCGGCGGACAAAACTCGGTGGTTAAATTTAAATATGGTCGTCCGGTTGAAGATTTTCTTATCCGGGACGCGCCGTCCGGAATAAAATTCGCACTCGGCGAAAACGTCAAGCGGACGAATTTTAACCCGACGCCGGGAACAACTCCGCGTTATCCGCGCACGAGAATGGGCGTGATGGAAGTCATCCGCGACGCTTTTCTTCGCGCCAGAGATTATAAACAAACGTGGGACGATTTTCGGGCGAAAAAGACAAATGTTCCGCCGCGCCGCGATTTGGAATTAGAGCCGCTGGTCGAAGTTCTCGAAGGCAAACGCCTTGTTCACGCGCACGGCTATCGTTCCGACGAACACTTAAATTTATTGCTTGTTGCCGACGAATTCGGCTTCAAAGTCGCTACCTTGCAGCACGCGCTTGAAGCCTACAAAATCGCGCCCGAAATTTCACGGCGCGGAACTGGTGCTTCGATTTTTGCCGACAGTTGGAGCTATAAACTCGAAGCCTACGATTCTATTCCGTATAACGCGGCGATTTTGTGGAAAAACGGTGTTCTCGTTTCGATAAATTCTGATTCGGATGAAAGAATCCGTCGTTTGAATCTGGACGCGGCAAAGGTTGAAAAATACGGCGGCGTTCCCGAAGAAGAAGCCTTAAAGATGAT
>JACCYR010000446.1 GCA_013696385.1 Acidobacteriota bacterium | reverse complement strand
TTACTCACTTTACACGAAGTTGTTTTTTTAGCACCGTGAATTAAAATCTTTTGAAGAAAAAATTTATGTTAGAACTTCTCGCTGCTACAAAAAATGCGGGCAAAATAAAAGAACTCAAAGCGTCGCTGTCGAATTTACATATTCGTTTCCGGGATTTAAGCGAATTTCCAAACGTAATTGAAGTGGAAGAAACTGGTGCTGATTTTGCTGAAAATGCTGTTTTAAAGGCACAATTCTACGCTCTGCAAACACGAATGTGGGCTTTAGCGGACGATTCAGGTCTGGAAGTCAAAGCCTTGGACGGCGCGCCCGGCATTTTTTCCGCTCGCTATGCGGGCGAAAACTCAACCGATGGAGAAAAAATTGCCAAACTTTTACAAGAATTAAATCAAATTCAGGAAGAAAGATGTGCAAGATTCGTCTGCACGATAGCAATATCAAACGAAAAAGGCGAAATCAAATTTCTTGCTAACGGCGTTTGTGCTGGAAAAATTGCCTTAACTCCAAGCGGAACAAACGGTTTCGGCTATGACCCGATTTTTATTCCCGATGGTTTTGAGCAAACTTTTGGCGAACTTTCGAGCAAAATAAAGCAAAAAATAAGTCATCGGGCGCAGGCAATTAAAAAAATAAATCGATATTTACGCGATTTTACCGTCTCTTCACTTGACCAGACTGCTTTTCGCCTGTAAAATTCGGCACTTGAGAGCGTTTCTCAAATGAAACGCGGAAATCGCGGGGCGTAGCACAGCCTGGTAGTGCGCACGGTTTGGGACCGTGAGGTCGCAAGTTCGAATCTTGCCGCCCCGACCAATCAGTTTTTTCGGTTGGTCAAACTTTGTTACTTAACGCTTGCAATTTTGCGGTTAAGTAGGTTCAATTAAGTAGTAATTTACGACACTAAAACAATTTTGGAGGAAATATATATTATGGCAGCAGCAACAGCTACAAATAAGCGCATGACACAAACGAAAATTATCGACCACTTGGCGGACAAAACAGGAATCAAAAAAACGGATGCCAAAGAATTTTTTAATGCTTTATCGGCTCTCGCCACCAGCGAAGTCAAAAAGAATGGAGAATTTACGCTTCCGGGTTTCGGTAAATTGGTGAAGGTGAAACGCAAAGCGCGTGAAGGTCGTAATCCGGCAACCGGACAACCGATTAAAATCCCAGCCAAAACAACCGTTAAATTCCGTCTTGGAAAAGCGATGAAAGATGCCGTCGGCGGATAACAATTCAACTAAGTTTTAACTAAACCTGACCGATATACTCCTGAGTTTATCGGTCTTTTTCTTTTATTTCAGCGAGCTTTGAGAAAAAAATCACAAAAATAAAAATAAATGATGACAAAATGTAAATTCTTTGTTAATATCAATTTCTATACAGTTGAAAAGTTACCGACGAACAAAATTATTAACAACTTTTTGGTTGTTAATTTCAACTAAATTATATAAGAAAACCTTGGTTTTTCAGAAGTATTTGTTGCTTTTACGACAAGTTTCAAAGAGAACGAGGAGGATAATCCTGAATGAAGGAAGGAGAATATAAAGTGGCAGCAGCTAAACAAATAACATTGCAGGAAAGAATCTTGCAAATTGACCACATTCAAGCGCGTCGTTTTGCAAAATTAAGCGGTGCGCCGATGGAAATTGCAACGGAAGGAATTATCAGACACCTCCGAGCCTGCGCTCGAATGGATGTTAATCCTGATGCTTCCGCCGTCCGCGAAATAATTGACGATGCTTTGAATGGCAGAAGAGTCTTTGCGGAAACGTCAAACGACCTTCTCGCCGCTTAGATGTTTTTATAATATAGTAATACTTAATTGACCGTCGAAGCGTTGGCGGTCTTTTTTTGTTGATTAAAGTTATTGATTTTATTGTTTTGGCATCTTTAATTTTACTTGATAAAGTGTATATGCGCCAAGGTTTTCGCCTGCGCCGCGTTCATACCAAATATCCAGATTTGTAAAATCCGTCGTCAAATCTTGTGGAACAACGATATAAGAAAGCGTTGGATTTGCTGCTTCTTTCAAGCTGAAGTTTTTCCGATATTCGCCGTATTTCCGCGCTTCTTCGGCAATTTCACCGTAATTCAGCGGCTTGGCTTCGGAACTCAGGCGATTTGTATGTCTGCCCCAACCGAACAGCGAAATCATCGAAACAAAATCGCCGTTTCTCAGCTGGTTTTCAAGCCAATCTTCATCGAGATTATTATAATAAAGATATTGATAATAACGCTCTTTGCTTTCCTGCCACGTTAGTCCGGCGAAAACGTGCTGATGACGCGACCAGAGAACTGCAAGTGGCGCAACCGTCGGTGAATCGTCGGCTTGGATTAAGCTGTAAGATAAAATTGTCGCTTGATATGGATTTTTTTCCTCTCTCGCCAATTGTTCCAAACGATTGGCAAGCGGCATTCCTTCATCACGGATAACATTAGCTTCGTCTAAAACGCGCACCGTGTAATGACATTCGACAAAGCCCCAGATTACCGCGGCTAAAGCAATTACAGAGAACACAAACTTTGCCGCTTGCGGCTTGTTCTGTCTAATTCTGCCCGACAAAATTCCAACCGTTAAAACCAATGCCAAACCCGCCACATAATTGCCGATAAAAACTTGGTAATGAATCGGCTGGAGCGAGCGACCTGTAATTATCTGCTGATTAAGCACGGCAATGACCGCCAGCGCAAAAGAGGCGGCAAAAAGCGTCGAACGGTCTTTTAATTTAATCACTTTGAAAACACTGCCCAAAATCAACATTAGCAGCACTGTAAAACTAATCAGTGACGGAATGCGAAAGAGGTCGGGCGCGTGCGTAAAAACAAGCAGCTGAACGTTATCCATTGTTTCCGCACGGTTTGAAAGCAGAACCGCATACGGAATAAGCGACAGCAGACACGCCAGACCGAGCGCGATTAACACTTTAAAATCTTCAAACCAGCCGTCGGGACGCGCAATCAGCCATAAGAATGTAATGCAGACCAGCCACGCGGCGGCGGTTGTCCAGATGTAAAAATATGAAAAACTGGTAAAAGCGAAACAAACGGAAGCCAAAACAGCGTAAAGAATGCGCGGTTTTCGTTCTTTGCTCGTAACGAGAAGCCAAACCAGAGCGCACATCGCAAAAAAGACTGGAAACGGCACGGCGGGAATGTATCTCCGCAAGAAAGGAAAATACGGGTAAGAAAATCCCGTTTCCAACACTTCGCCGATTGCGCCTTCGCCCGCCGCCAAAGCACCGCCGCACAATACAACAAGACTGCCCATCATTGCAAAAATCGAATCGCCGGTAATTTTCCCAATCAGCCAAAACACCGCCAAAGCCGTAAAAAATCCGGCAAATGCACCGGCTAAAGTCATCGCAGTCGGCGCAGAAATGCCCAGAATGCGCGACGGAATGGCAACGGCGTAAGGCGCGATAAACTGAATAGAAAACAGCGATTCGGGCTGCGGATTGGCGGGTGTGTCGTCGCGTCCTGTGTAAGGATCATTTTTGCGTGGTCTGCCATCAATCAACGCACGGAGATAGGAAGCATACGCCACTTCGTCAATGTCGTTATAGGCGTAATTTCCCTGCCAATCATCGCCGCGCAGATAAAGCATTTTAAATTGCGGGTAAAGCGCGAAAACTGCTAAAAATATTCCGGCGATAATGCCGAATTGCCAGCGTAACTTCATAATCCAAAGTTCATAGTCCAAAGTTCGCAGTCGGTTAAATCCGCGACAAACAAAGGACAAAAGAAAAGACAGATTAGCACAGATAAACACAGATGAGAAAAATGCCTTGAGAGATTAAACTTTGGACTTGAGAGTTTGGACTTTGGACATTAAACTTTTGCTATGAGTTTAAAAGACAAAATAATCAGCGATTTAACCGCCGCGATGAAAGCAAAGGATGCAAATCGTCTTTCCGTTCTGCGGATGGTGAAAGCCAATCTGATGAACAAACAAATTGAAAAGGGCATGGATTTAACCGATGAGGAAATTACGAAAGCCTTACAAACATTGGTCAAACAAAGAAAGGATTCTGTCGAACAATACGAAAAAGCCGGACGCAATGAACTTGCCGAAAAGGAAAAAACGGAAATCGTCGTGATTGAAGATTATCTGCCGCAAGCAGCTTCAAAAGAAGAAATCGAAAAGGCGGTTGAAGAAGCAATAGGCGAAACGGGCGCATCTTCGATAAAGGAAATGGGCGCGGTGATGAAAGCGGCGTTAGCAAAACTTGAAGGCAAAACGGCGGACGGCAGACTAGTCAGTGGAACCGTTAAAGCAAAACTTTCATAACGGTTTTTAGTCTTTT
>JACCYR010000438.1 GCA_013696385.1 Acidobacteriota bacterium | reverse complement strand
TGCATTGCCTTTGATGTTTGCGAATTCGCCCACCAAGTCGCCAGCATTGAAACGCCCATAAACGCTCCCAAAACAATTAGCCACGAAAATCTACCACCGAGCATTGTTTGAGCAATCCAAAGACCTGCGCCGGAATTAATCAGATAGGCTTCCATCAATATAAAAATCAAAACCGCTCCCGCCAGATGCGCGTAAGTTTTGCGGATAAAACTCGCCCGTTCTTCCGGCAATGCTTCCGCCGCCGAATAATTATCGTAAGTATTCTCAAAAGTTGTATTCATTCGTTTCTCCTTAAAAAGATTTGCTTATTTGATGTAAAAACTAAACAAAAATCTGTCTGAATTATTATTTTACTGCATTTTCCCCATAAAAAAATACTTGAATTTTGATATGTTCATAGACTATTGTAAAACATTATGAAAAAAATCTTTCTTTTTATTTCGATTCTATTGTTGACTGCAACCAATTTTTACGCTCAAAAAACTTTCCTGCTAAAAAACGCTTCCAAAACTTTTGATGTGAAAATCAAAATCGCCAAATGCGAAGACGACATTTGCGAAAGCAAAGCGACGGTTTATCTGATGAAAAAAAATCAAACCGCACCTTTTCAAACAATTCAAATGCCGAATATGTATCTTGAATTAGGCGATGACAAAAAGCCGACGGCGAATTTAATCGAACTTTACGGAATGAACAATAGCGGCGTGATTTTTGATGATTATAATTTCGACGGCGCGGAAGATTTGGCTTTGAGAAACGGAAATGAAGGTGCATACGGCGGACCTTCTTATGACGTTTTGCTGTTTTCAAAAACGAAAAATAATTTCGCAAAAAGCAGGGAATTATCGGCTTTGGCAAGCGAAAATCTTGGATTGTTCACGGTTGATGGAAAGAAAATGACCATCGAAACATTTAATAAAAGCGGATGCTGTTTTCATGTTACAACACGCTATCAAGTCATCAATAATCGCCCGAAAAAAGTTTATGTTTTTACTGAAGACGCAACTGATGTGGGGAGCGAGAAAGTTAAACTGACCACTGAAACGCTTGTCGGAGGCAAATGGAAAAAGACGATTAAATATGCCAAGACCAAAGATTATTACAAAGAGCAATAAAAAATGTTGGCGTTAATAAACAAAAGACAAAATTCTTTATTGCCAATATGTTCCGGTAAAAAAGCGCAATCCCCAATTAAATTGCGCTTTTGGTTTATTATGAAAATTTCTGCTTAGTATCATTTTCCCCGACAATTAGCGTTTATAATCATCGTCGTAATAATCATTGTCATAACGATTATAGCCTTCATCATAGCCTCGAAGGAAACCTTCACGATAAGCCTCTTTGGTTGGTTGTTGATTGCCTCCATTTTGCCGAATTATGCGACTTGTCGCCCGTTGAGCGTTAGGACGACGACCATTACGGGCATCTGCTGCGCCTTGAGCTAAGCCGTCTCTATAACCATGCTGTACTGACAGACGGTAGATATTATTATAGTCATTGTTTCGGTTTCTGCGATTGTTTTCATAACGGTAATCATCACGGTCATCACGGCGATATTGATTGTTATCGTTTTGGTGATTGTCCCGATGTTCGCGGTCATACCGATCTTGTTTCTGCCGATTTTGATTGTCGTGACGATTATTTTGATACTGCGCCTGCGTCGTGCTTGAAAAAATTCCGATACCAAAGAGTAACGAAAAAGCTATTCCGGCTACTCTGATTATGTGTTGCAATTTATTTGTATTCATAAAATCTCCTTTTCCAAATCTAATACGTATATTACTAAAGCGATTTTTATGCCAAACAAATAAGCACCAGAATTGCTTGCTTTGCTCAAATTTCGGAATTCATAGAATCTAAACTCGAACGCAAATGGGGTATTGGTAGTCGGTTTGGTTACCCAAATTTGAACCTAAAAATAAAAGGCGACTCGAATTGAATCGCCTTCTGGAATTGTTTGATTAAATTGCAAATTTATTTCGCGGCTAGCACATCAACCTTTTCTATTTTCGGAGATTCGGCAAGCAATTCGTCGGCTTTCGCCATCAATGCCTCAGCAACTTTGCCGTTTAAATGCGCGTCGCGTCCTTCTTCGCCGTTAAAAGTGTCAAAAATGCCAAATGTCGAATCGTCAAATTTGAGTGCATACCAATTTACAGTGAGCGGTTCATCTTCAACCAACTGCAAACCACTGTTTAAGAACGCTTCAACTTCCGCCTCTTTTCCACTTTTTGCTTTTAATTTTACAAATATTGCTTTTTTAACCATTTATTTCCCCTTATTTTTATACCTTTATAGTAACACATCAAACGATGACAAAAAATTTAACATTAAATAAAAATAAATATAAAGACGACACAATTCGGTTCTCGAACAAAAATGAGAGAAACTTGATTTAGCAACAAATTATCTCGCCTTTGTAAATCAAATCAATTTAATTTTATTTTATTCTGCTTTTGGCGCGGCGGCTTTCACTTGATTTGAAACGCCGTCTTCAAATTTCTTAAAGTTTTCGTTAAAGCGGACTGCCAAATCGTTTGCCTGTTTGTCATAGGCTTCTCTGTCCGCCCAAGTGTTGCGCGGATTAAGAACTTCTCCCGGCACGTCGGGGCAGGAAGTCGGGACGAGAACGCCGAAAACCGGATGCGGCTGAAAGTCGGCTTTTGCCAGTTCGCCATTCAAAATGGCGCGAATCATCGCACGCGTGTGTTTGATGCTCATTCTGTGTCCAACGCCGTAGACTCCGCCCGTCCAACCTGTGTTGACAAGCCAGCAATCGGCGTTGTGTTCGTTCATTTTTTTGGCAAGCAGTTCGGCATAAACCGACGGATGCAAAACCATAAACGGTGCGCCGAAACAAGTCGAGAAATTTGGGGTCGGTTCGGTAACGCCCTTTTCCGTTCCCGCAACTTTCGCCGTGTAGCCGCTGATAAAGTGATACATCGCTTGTTCGGGCGTAAGGCGCGAAACCGGCGGAAGAACGCCGAAAGCA
>JACCYR010000418.1 GCA_013696385.1 Acidobacteriota bacterium | reverse complement strand
TTTGGTAATGTATGTGAGCGGCGGCGGCATAAAACCTTATTACTCGCTTCTCAAATTCGACGGCAAAACTTACCCGGAGAATCCGACGGTCGAGCCTGAAATTCCGAAGAGAACACGAGTTAAAGGCTTCGAATACTTATCAGGCATAGATAGTTATGACACGGGATTTTTACTGAAATAATAAAATCCAATTTTGGCAGCTATTTTTCAATTTGGCATCTTATGATAAAAAGCAAAAGCGCGGATCTTATCAAACATAAATTTTTGTTTATGGAAAAAATAAAAAAGGCGAGCAAAGCCGCCTTATAATAATCGGTTTTTATCGAAAAAATTAATTTCAAACATCATCTGTGCCAGAATCATATGTCGAAGCCGCAGTCGTATCCACCGTCGAATCAAATCCGGTGTCAACAGCGGTTGCATCAAAAGTTGAATCATAAGTACCGCCCGCGGCAACTTCGGACGATGGGTCATAAACGGCAGCAACGCCGCCGTGTTCGCCCAAATCCCCGTAATAGTCGGCGTTCGACTGATGTCCCGCGGCAGAATCGAGAGACGCTTCAGCGGCGTCAGAATTTCCCATTTCGGCGTGCCAAGCGGCATTTTCTAAGTCATCATCGCGGAGTCCTTCCTGCCAGACCGCGTTGTCCATATTGGTATATTCGGCATCGGCTTGTCCGGTATGGTCGTCGCCACCGGCGTAAAAATCAGCATTAGAAGTCTCATATGCGGCATTGCTGGCATCTTCACGCGCTGCTTCGTAATTGCCTTGCTGCGCGTGCATTGTCTCTTGCTGCTCATAATATTCCGCATTTTCCTGCTTGTCCGCGGCATAGGTCAAATCACCGGCATCATACGCGCTGAGCATAGTGTCATCGTCCGCTTCCCAAGATTCGTTTTCGGCAACTTCACGCGCTTCGGCGGCGGCGGCATAATCGCCTTTGGCAATAAATTCGTCTGCCGATTCCTGAGCATCGGCAGCGGCTTGGACGTGCGCTTCCTGCTCGGCAAGTTCGGCGGCTTCGGTTTCATTCATTTCGTTTATGTCCGTTTCGGCAGTTTCGAAAGTTGGTTCAATTGAAGTGTCCACAACCGGAGTTTCCGAAAAAGTCGGGGCGGCAGTTTCATAAGTTGAATCAAACGGCGCATCCGTAACAGGAGTTTCCGCAACGTCAGACGGCAGCTCGCTTGACTCGAACATTTCATCACCGACGGTAAAATCAACCGCGTCTGTTTCAAGCGTAGAATCGCTTTCGGTAATCTCAACAAATTCCACTTCATCGGAATTTTCTTCGGATAAAACTTCACCATCAACGGCATCGTCGCCGGCTTCAGTATCAAATAACGCTTCATAAACTTCTTCGGCAAAAGATTTATCTTCTACCTCTTCGACGGTCATCGTGCCGTCGGCACTGGTGGTGATTTCGGTTACGGTTTCCGTGCCGTCGGGTGCGGTTTCCGTAATGGTCATATGTCCTTCGACTTGCGTCGGGTCGTCCGGGTCGGCGGTAGTCGTTATATCAGCCACGATTTCAGTGCCGTCAGTTTCGGTTTCGGTAACAACCGAGTGCATTTCAGCCACGTATTCCGTGCCGTCAGCCGCAGTTTCAGTCGTCATTGTTGCATCATTAATCGCCATAATCTATATTCTCCTCTTTATTTTTCGGCTTCGGAGCGTTTGCCGCTTTTTCAGCCGGTTTCACTGATTTTTTCAAACGGGTAATTTTCCCGCATTTTGGATTCGGACATTTAACGGGCAATTCTTTTTTGCCCGTCAAAACTTTTAATGGGACGCGCATCAGAGTTTTGCAAGTCGCGCAATTTACTTTGATAACATCCGGCTGTGCGGCAGGTTTAGCCGGAACTTTCGGTGCGCCGTGTTTGATGGAGTCGGTAATCATCTTGCGCCAGCGTTGCAATTCGGGACTTTTTGCAAATTCGGTTAATAACTTTAACCGCGGCGCGATATACGGAGTCGAAGTAGTAGTTAATTCGGAAAGTTTTGAATAACCGTCGTCATTAGCCGATTGTTGCTGTAGCCACGCTTCGATATTGATTTGACGGTAAATAAACGAAGACTTGAGCGACCACGAAAGCAGAACGCGGCGCGCAGTTTCTTCGTCGCCGACGGTCAGAAGTCCGGCGCGGTCGGCGGTAATTTCCGCCTGTCGCGCCCAAGCCAGCAGCGGAACTTCAATTGCGCCTTCGATTAAAGCAGTCGGGCTCATTATGGCATTGAAAATTCCGCCCGCCATAACGCCTCTGCCCGGACCTTGTTCACCGAGAAAAAATCGAATAACGGTTTTCCAGAGCGCGTGTCCGGCGCGGCAGTGTCCCATTTCACGGGCGAGCAGAAACAACATATCAGGACCTTGAAAATTTCCCGCAAGTGCCGAACCGATGACAACAAAGGAATCTTCATCACTGCCAAACGTCAAACAATCCCAAGCCCTTTCGCCGGAAAGATAAATATCCGGCATATGCGACATTCCCAAAATTCGCGCCGCCCGAACCGCTTGCCCGTAAATATGCGGCAATTGTTTTTCGCCTAATAGAACGCCGTTAAAGGTAGATTCAATCCAACGCCGCCCGACTTTTTCAGAGACGGTTTTGGCAACGGCATTAAGCGGTTTTATCGAACGCAGAGCCGACATCGCTTTGCCGTCTGCCGCCCATTCAAAAGCCGACGAATCAATCCGGTAACCGGAAATCAGAGGTTTCAGCCACCGGCATTCTTTACATATTACAGTTTTCGCATTGAGACCTTGCCCGTTTCCGCCGCAGGTGTAACACTTCACCGCCTGATACATTTGAGGCGGTGGCGGCTGAATATACTGCATCTGTTGGGGCGGTGTTGGTTGATAGTTCTGATTATATTGCGGCGGATTATTTGGCTGTTGGTAATTTTGATTAGCCGGTTGTTGAATCGGCTGAACGGGAGTTTGCGGGTTTGCCGGCGATTGCTTTGGCTGATGATTGTTTTGACCTTGATGTTGGTTCGGTTGAACGGGCAAATTATTTAAAGGCGTTCCGCAATAAATACAAAATCTGGAATCGGCATTCGGCTGCTGATGTCCATTTCGGCAAACTATCGGAAATTTGTTCGGTTCAACCATATAAAATCACAAGTTTGTAAAAATTTTATCGAGCGTTTAATAAACATTGCTTTCGACGCAATGCGGAATTTTTACAGATGTAAAAATTCCATACTCAATCTTTTGAAAGAATTTTAGTAATACATTCCTCCGCTTAACATAAAGAAAGAAATGAAAATATTAAGAAGTGCGCCTATTACGGAAGAAGCGATGCCGCCCCACAGACCGATTTGCGCCATCATCATACCTTTGGGCGAAGAACGTCCTTCTTTAATCGCGTTCATCTCCATCCAACCGAGAATCGCTCCGGGAATTCCCGTAAAAGGACCGCAACACAAAACCAAACCACAAACAGCTAATACCGTCGCAGCAATAGCGCGTCCGCTCGCTCCGGCTGCGGGCGGTGCAAAATTTTGCGCCGCTTGACCGCCTGCGCCCGCCGGAGTCCATTGCTGATTCCCGAATTGTGCTTGATTCGCGCCCGCCTGCTGTCCGCCCTGTCCTTGTGTGAGTGGTGTCGCGCATTGACGACAAAACATTGCTTCGGGCGAATTTTGGGTGTTGCAACTTTGACAATACTTGTCCATTATATTTTCCTCCGAAAAATTTTCTCAGTCGAATAAGTTTGAATCTGTTTGCTCTTTAGTTTAATACATTAGTTAATTAAATTCCAAAAAATAACTTTATTCCAAGAAAATAATTTTAGCGCACTATTATCAAATAGCCGGAAAGCAAAAATTTATTTCTGACTACTAAAGCGTAAGATAAACTTAAAGAAGGTCAAAAAATATAAAACCTGACGAAATATTTTGTAATTCTCTTGCAAGACAAAAAACCAAAGACGGCGTTTTGCAGAGATTACTCAATAATTGCCAGCACATCGCCCGCATTGACAGTTGCGCCTTCGGCAAAGCGAATTTCTTTAACGATTCCGTCTTTGGGAGATTTCATTTCGTTTTGCATTTTCATCGCCTCGACCACCAAAACACCGTCGCCTTGTTTGATTTCCGCGCCGACTTTGACAAGCACACGGACGAGTTTGCCGGGCATCGCGGTTTTGATTTCCGCTGCGCCGCCGGCATGTTCGCTTGCGCCGCTTGTGCCGCGCAACCGTTTCGGGTCAATGATTTTTATTTCAAAATTGTGGCTGCCGACATTGACCGAAGACAGTTCGCTCGTCGTTTGTCGCGGCGAAACAAAAATTTGATAAATTTTGCCGGCGTGTTTGAAAAGATAAACATTCGGCTCCGGCATAGAGGCTTCGAGTTCATATTGCCGCCCGTCAATGTCGGCAAAAATTTTTTCATCAACGCGCTTGATTTCGATTTCGTGCGCTTTCTTGTCAGTTTCGGCGATTAGTTTCATAGAAAATAGATATTCCGATAAAGTTGAAA
>JACCYR010000384.1 GCA_013696385.1 Acidobacteriota bacterium | reverse complement strand
CCTTAAAGCTAGCATTATTATGACGGGCAAGCACCCAACTTTGTATTATACCGATTAACTATCTGGTCAATTCAGTCAACATACAACTAAAATTATAAAAACAATAATGTTAACTCGTTAGTTTAAGTTGATTTACTCACACACTTTAAAATTCTGTTTAATAAATTATACGGAATGAAAATTTTAACGATTCAGTCCTGTATTTTCCTTTTTCGCATTAGCTTTCGCGCCTTCGATGGCTAATTGTTTTGCTTCGGGAAGTAGTTCGATGGCTTTTTTTAGTTGCGTGTCGTATTCGTTGAAGACTTGCGATGAAGTTGTCGAACCATAGGCGGCGATAACGAGTTCGGTTCGCAAAGCACGTTGGACAAATTCGCGTTCGCGCTCAATCTGGGCAGGCGTGAAATTGTATTTTTCAGTCGCAAATTTTTTGAATGATTGATAAAGATTTTCGGTAATAGGATAATCCGTCGGTTTTAAGTCGTATTCAAACGTAATCGGGCGGTCAACTTTGTAGTTTTCAAAATCCTTATTTTTTCCGAATGCCAAATCAAGCACAAAAGCGAAAATCGGGTCATTTAATTTTTGCTGGAAACGTGCCTTTTCGGTTGTAATTGTTTGTGATTTAACAAATTCATCGGGATTGATGCCGCCGCCGCTATAGACTGCTCTGCCCGAATCGGTTTTGCTTTCCGCGCCTTTTGGTCTTTGCGGCTGCGATTCGTCGGCAAGCGTTCCGCCTTTTGTATAATAATCATAAAGATTGCCGTTTGAATAATCGCGCTGAATAAGCCGTCCCGAAGGAGTTTCATATTTGGCGATTGTCAAAAGCAGCATCGAGCCGTAGTCAAGGACAAACGGATTTTGCACCAGACCTTTGCCGAAAGTGTTTTCACCGACAATTAACGCGCGGTCGTGGTCTTGAAGCGCACCGGCAAGAATTTCCGAAGCCGAAGCCGTGTTGCGATTAACCAAAACGACCAAGGGCGTTTCGTCGGGAGTTTTGTTGTCAGCGCGATAAGGCGGAGCGTTTGCGCCGTCAATTCTGCCTTTTTGCGTGAAAATTGTTTGTCCGGCGGAAAGAAACGTATTTGCCACGCGGTAGGCTTGGCTGACTAAACCTCCGCCGTTGTCGCGCAAATCAAGCACAAGCTGTTTCATTCCCTGCGCTTTTAGTTCCTGCATTGCCCGAATAAATTCGGTATAAGTAGTTTGATTGAAACCGCCTCTCATGGCGATATAACCGACACCGGGGCGAATCATATAAACTTCGGAAATCGAAGGCTGCGAAACCGCATCACGGATAATTTCAACCATTTCGCGTTTTCCGCTGCCGTAACGCTCAACCGTGATTTTCGCCGGAGTTCCGCGCGGTCCGCGCAGAAAATTACGAACTTCAATCAATGATTTGCCAAGCATCGAAACGCCGTTGACATCAACAATTTTATCACCGTAAAGAAGTCCGGCGCGATTGGCGGGCGCACCGTCAAACGTCGCTTTGATGTAGGTGGCGATAACTTTGCCGTTGGCATCGCTCAAATCGCCGATGGTTGCGCCGATGCCGAAGTATTGTGAATTTTGCTCGGTGCGAAATTGGTCAAACTCTTTGGCGTCGAAATAATTCGAGTGCGGGTCAAGCGTGTGAAGCATCGTGTCAATCGCCGTTTTGAAAAGCTCGTTATAATCAAGTTTCTTTCCTTCAACGTGATTGTCTTCAATCAAGGTCAAAGCCTCTGCCACATCTTGTTCGATATTTTCAACCCTGACGGCTTTTCCCGCCAAGGTTGTTTTTATATCATTAGATGTTTTTGGATTGACTTTGGAAGCCGTTTGGTTTTGGGCAAATGTGCCGGAAACAAGTAAAATGGTTAAGAGCAGACTGCCGAAAAAAGTTGAACGTAATTTCACTATAAAAATCTCCTGAATTTATTACTGCAAAATAACAAAATTGCGAAAAAATGATAACATCTGTTTGAAGAAAAAGCGATAGATTTAGTTGCACGTTCAGAAAATTTTGTTCAAATCTGTTCGATAAACAGAAGAGTAAAGTGAAAATAATCTAGGAAAAAAATAATATGTCAAAACTAATTTTTATTATAATTGTGCTTGTATCCTTAAACAGTTTGGTTTTTCCTCAAACCGAAAAGTATTCAACACCAACTGTTTGGGAAAATTATTCTGTCAAAGATAAAAATGTTACGGTGCAAATGCCTAAACTTCCCGTCATTCTCCAAGGCGGAGATGTTTGTCGGGGCGAAGATACTTCAACATTTTCCGCTTACAGCGACGGAGTTGTCTATGTTTTGAAGATAACGTCAAAAATTAAAGTGTCTGAGTTTTGTGAAAAGAAGCAGAAATTTGATGAAAAAAATTTTGCTGAAAGAGTTGAAAATCTGAAAACCGAAAATAAAGCGGCGAAGTTTTTGGAAAATGGAAATGAAATCAAATTCGTTGATGAAGACAAAACTTTTAAACTCGTCAATGATTACGAAAATAAAAGATGGTTTGAGTTGCAGGTTTTCGGGGCGAATGAAGCCAAAACGGAAGTAAAAAATTTTCTTGATTCGTTGAAAATTGAAGAAAGAACCGGCGGGAAGGAAATCGGCAAAGGCGCATCTCGCAATTACGGCGATGAAAATGTTTCAGAAGCGGAAAATCCTTCTAGAGCAAAAAATCCAGAAGATAAAAGCATAACTGACAATATAAAAATTATCATAAAACCGCGGGCAAGTTATACGGAGGCGGCGCGGCAAGCCAATGTTCAAGGAACAGTTAGATTGAGAGTTACATTTTTGGCAAACGGCGGCATCGGCAATGTTTCGCCTATTTCAACTTTGCCCTACGGTATGACTGAACAATCAATCGCCGCCGCATCAAAAATATTTTTTATACCTTTTCGCAGAAACGGAAAACCCTATTCAATAACAAAAATTGTTGAATATAGCTTCTCAATTTACTAAAAATAGATGTCGCACCTTCTCGAAGTAGACAATTTACAGACTTATTTTCCAACTCGCGCTGGGGTTGTTAAAGCCGTCAACGATGTTAGTTTTTATATCGATGAAGGCGAACTGCTCGGACTTGTCGGCGAATCCGGCTGCGGAAAATCAATCACCGCGCTTTCAATAATGCGTCTGATTGCGCCGCCGGGACGCATTGCGGGCGGTTCGATAAAATTCAAAAGCGAAGATTTATTAAATGTGTCGGATGAACGAATGCGCGAGATTCGCGGTAACGATATTGCGATGATTTTTCAAGACCCGATGACTTCCTTAAATCCGGTTTATACGGTTGGCGAACAGATTGCCGAAGCCTTGCGTCTGCATCGAAACTTGAATAAAAAAGATGCGCTCGATGCGGCAATCGAAT
>JACCYR010000346.1 GCA_013696385.1 Acidobacteriota bacterium | reverse complement strand
GTTTTAGTGAGAGATGTTGACGAAAAGGTTTTAGAGAAGTTGAAAAACAAAGCGGCGCGAAACGGTCGGTCTTTGCAGCGCGAAGTGCAGATTATTTTAACAGACGCGGCAAGTTTTGCGCCTTTGTCCGACGCGGAAGTCGCTAGGAAAATTAAAGATAGTCTGCGCGGAAGACAACACAGCGACAGCGCAGAACTTCTTCGTGAAGACCGAAACAGATGAAAAGAGTGGTTGACTCGAGCGTCACAATTAAGTGGTATTGACCTGTTCCCATAAAATTATACCAATCAGATGGCGAGAATCTACTAGAATAAAAACAGGAGATTCGAGCTATGAAGAAAACATTTACAGACGAGCAGATCGTTGGAATTCTGCGGGGGTTTGAAGCCAGCGGTTTGACGGTTAAGGAATACTGCCGACAAAAAGAGGTCAGCGAAGGGACTTTTTACAAATGGAAAAAACGCTTTGGCACAATGGAAGTTGCTGAAGTACGCGAATACCGGCAATTGCAGCAGGAAAATGCTCGTTTGAAACGTCTGCTCGCCGAGCGCGATTTAGAAATTGATGTGATGAAAGAGGTGCTGGCAAAAAAGTGGTAGGCTGCGCCGCCCGGCGGGAAGTAGTCGAATTCATTAAGACGAAACGGATTTCCGAGCGGCGCGGCTGCACACTTGTCGGCTTGAACCGGAAAAGCAAACGCTACCGGCATCGGCGGAAACCGGAAAACAAGCTGATCGGGCGGATTCGGCAGTTAGCAATGGCTCATCCGCGCTTCGGGTATCGAAGGATTTGGGCGTTGCTGAACCGCGAAGGGATAAAGGTTAATGTGAAGAAAGTTTACCGGATATGGAAAGCAGAAAAATTGTGTTTACCAAAAAGAAGACCGCGCAAACCGAGAGCAAAACCGACAGTCGGCATTTTGCCGAAAGCGGAGAAAGCCAATCAAGTATGGACGTATGACGCGTGTGTTCGATCAAAGTTTATCAGGGAAATCTCTGAAGATGCTGACTTTGATAGATGAATATACGAGGGAATGTTTAGCTTTGGAAGTCGGAGTTTCAATTAAGAGCGAAAAAGTTCGGCAGATTCTCGAAAAGATTTGTTTGGAAAAAGGCTTCCCGGAAATGATTCGTTCGGATAACGGTTCGGAGTTTATCGGAGGAGCGGTTAATCATTGGCTCAATGAAAACGGAGTCAAGCCGATATTTATCGAACCCGGAAAACCTTGGCAAAACGGGAAAGGCGAGAGTTTTAACGGAAAACTTCGGGATGAATGTCTGAGCCGGGAATGGTTTTCATCAGTTAAAGAGGCACAAGCGGTAATTGAAATATGGCGGAACTTTTACAACACGAGGCGACCACATTCGAGTTTAGGTTATTTGACTCCTTTGGAGTTCAAATCAAGAATGGACAACAACAAAAAACTCGCTATCGCATTGGGATAACAAATGGGGGCTGGACAGTTTATTTCAAGCAAAATGATTTGCCGAAAGCCGGAGATTATTACCGGCGTGCCTTGTCAATCGCCGAATCAATAGGCGAAAAAGAAACGACTGCGGTGATTTTAATTAGCTCGGCGCGTTTTCATCTGGCAAACGGCGAACGCGAAACGGCGGCGGCGGAAATCAACCGCGTCGTCGAAATCGCTTCCGCGCTCGGTCTGCGCGAAATTTTATGGGAAGCGCAGACGCTCGCGGGAGAGATTGCTCTGGCGGCGAATGATAAAATTCGCGCCCGCCAAAGCTTTGAAGCGGCAATTAAAACAATCGAGGAATCGCGTTTTCTAATCGCGGGCGGCGAACGCGAACGACAGCAGTTTTTTGAAAGTAAAGTAAAACCGTATCACGCGCTCGTCGAATTATTCGTCGGCGATAAAAAATATGAAGAAGCATTTGCCTTTGCCGAACGCGCCAAGGCGAGAGTTTTATTGGACGTTTTGCAAACCGGACGCGCTCAACCGAGTAAAGCGATGACCGCGCCCGAACAAGCGCAGGAAACAAAACTTCGCAATGCGATTTACGCCGCCAACAATCAATTGCAAATCGAAGCCGCAAGGGAAAAACCGGACGCGGCGCAAATTGCCGACTTGCAGAAAAAACTCGGACAAACGCGAACTGCATTCGATTCTTTTACGACGCTGCTTTACGTCGCGCATCCCGAACTAAAAATTCAGCGCGGCGAAACAAGTATCGCGGATTCGGCAGAGCTTAATAAACTTTTTCCGAACTCGAACGCGGTTTTGCTCGAATACGTCGTCACGGAAAACCGCGCGTTTGTTTTTGTCTTCACGCCCGATAAAACGAAGCCGAAACTGGAAGTTTTCCCAATCGAAATAAAGCGTGAAGATTTATCCAAAATGATTGCAAACTTCCGCGACAAAATTGCCAAACGCGATTTGCGTTTCGCAGGCGACGCGAAAAAACTTTACAATTTGTTGCTCGCGCCTGTTGCCAAACAAATTGAAAATCGCTCGCGCCTGATAATTTCGGCTGACGGTGCGTTATGGGAATTGCCTTTTCAGGCTTTGGTTGACAAGCAAGACAAATACGTTGTTGAAACCGCCGCCGTTTCTTACGCGCCCAGTTTAAGCGTTTTGACGGAAATTACGCGCAAAGAAAATAAACAATTCACCGAATCAACGCTTTTGGCTTTTGGCAATCCATCGCACACAGCAAAGATAATTTCCAATGAAAAGAATGCGCGTCCTGTTTTGTTGAGCGAAACCGTCGCGGATTTGCCCGAAGCGCAAAAGCAGGTCGAAGAATTGTCAAAACTTTACGGCGCAAATCGCAGTTTAGTTTTTACGGGCGCAAAGGCAACCGAAACCGAATTTAAACAGCAAGCCGGAAAATACACGATTCTGCATTTAGCGACGCACGGCGTTCTGGATGATGCCAGCCCGCTTTATTCTTATATTTTATTGGCAAGCGATGACCGGAAAAATGCGGAAGATGGGCGGCTCGAAGCGTGGGAATTGATGCGAATGAATCTGTCGGCAAATCTGGTTGTGTTGTCGGCTTGCGAAACCGGGCGCGGGCGCATCGGTCAGGGCGAAGGCTTGATCGGTTTGTCGTGGGCGTTTTTCGTGGCGGGCAGTCCGACAATCGTCGCCAGCCTGTGGAAAGTTGAATCCGCCAGCACGACCGCGCTTATGCTCGGTTTTTATCGCCTAATACAAAGCAAAGCAAAGCCAAATAATAAAGCCGAAGCCTTACGCCAATCATCACTTAAACTTCTCAAAACCGAAAAATACGCGCATCCGTTTTACTGGGCAGGATTTGTCAT
>JACCYR010000321.1 GCA_013696385.1 Acidobacteriota bacterium | reverse complement strand
ATGGCGTTGACGCGAATGTTTTGCTTGCCCAAATCTTCCGCCAAATATCGCGTGGAGGCTTCGAGCGCGGCTTTTGCCACGCCCATCACATTGTAATTTTGGACAACCTTTTCCGCCCCGTAATAACTCATTGTAACGATGCTGCCGCCGTCTTTCATCAACGGAACTGCCGCAAGCGCGAGTTGGGTCAGCGAAAACGCGCTGATTTCAAGCGCAGTTAAAAACGCATCGCGGGTAGTCGTCAAAAATTCGCCTTCGAGTGCTTCTTTCGGCGCATAGGCAATCGAATGAATCAGAAAATCAAGTTTGCCAAATTGCTTGTCAACCGATTCAAACGCCGCGTCAACTTCCGCCTGATTCGTAACGTCGCACGGCACAATAACCGTGTCCGGCATATCTTTTGTTAATTTTTCGACATTTTCTTTCAGCCTTTCGCCTTGATAAGTGAAAGCTAGTTTCGCGCCTTGTTGCCCGCACGCCTGAGCGCACGCCCAGGCGATTGAACGTTGGTTGGCGACTCCAAAAATCATTCCTATTTTGTTTTCAAGCATAGTTTTAGAAAGTGAAAAAGTGAAAAAATGAAAAAGTGAAAAAGCAAGCTCGCCCGATAGATTTTCGATTGTCGAATTCAGGCAAAATCTTTTTCACCTTTTTACTTTCTCACTCTTTCTCTTTTTAGTCTATCGCATAAATCTTCTGCAAACTTTCAAAATCCAGCAAGCGAATATCAACATCAACCGGCGTTGACAAGAATTTTTTGATAAGATTTGAGCGCAGTTCCTTTTCTTGAATTCGGTCAAGCTGCGTAACCACAACAAGCAGGAGTTTAATTTTCGCCTCGAAATTTATTTGTTTGAAAGTCTCTTGAGCAACAAGAATTTTATTGAGCAGCAGGTTAATTTTTTCCTGCGGCACAATTGGCATAACCAAAAAGACAAGTTCGATACAGATAACAAAATCTTGTTTCATCAATACTGCATCGAATTCGGCATTACCAATGCAAACATAGCGCATTAAGGGCGTTTTGGCTTCCTGTTGAATCTGTCGCAGAGCCAAATCAACCGCCACGACGTATGCGGAAACCAAATCGCTGAACTGTTCTTCGGGAGTTTCCAGTATCGAAGCAATTTCGCGCACTTCTCTATTCAATTTTGCCCGTTGATTTTTGGGCAGCATTATTTCCCAATCAGTTTTTTTACTGGCTATACTGACGGCGTTTCGGCGGGCTTGGCGAAGAATCAGCCAAACGGAAATAATTAATCCAAAAAGAGAAAATAAAATCAAAAATGAAATTAAAATCCAACGCTGTAACGCTTCGAGATTTCGGGAAGAAGCGGCAATGCCGATTGAAAGACAGGCTAACGCAATAAAACTAATAATTGCAATCAAATAATTTAATGACGGAAGCGCAGAATCCGTCAACAGCGGCTTAGTTCGTTTTAACATTTACAAATTTTCGGAAAGAAATTTGTGGGAAATATGAAAAATAATAAACCCGAAAGCACAAAAAAAGCAAAGCAGTAAAATTTTACTTTGCCCTTTTATCTATATTTACCGTTATTGGAAAATTAAGCGTAAATGGCGCGTTCAAACGGAATTTCTTCAAAATGCGTTATTCGTTTAAAATCTCGGAAACGCTCGTCTATTTCGTCGTGTGCTAAACGGTCAACTCGCTGTGTGCCGAATTCTTCGACGTTAAACGAAGCCATTACTGAACCGTAAATCATTGCGCGTCTTAATGAATCTTCGGTAATTTCCACTTGGCTGGCGAGATAACCCATAAAACCGCCCGCGAATGTGTCGCCTGCGCCCGTCGGGTCAAAAACCGATTCAAGCGGATAAGCCGGAATTGCAAAATAATTCTCTTTCGTGAAAAGTGCCGCGCCGTATTCGCCGCGTTTGATAACCAAAGCGCGTAAATCGCCGATTTCCATCAGTTTTTTGGCGGCTTTATGAATATTCGGTTCATCCGCAAGTTGTCTGGCTTCGGCATCATTTATTATCACGCAATCAACGGCTTTCAAAGTTTCAATAACTGCATCTTTCATCGAATCAATCCAGAAATTCATTGTGTCCATGGCGACAAATTCCACATCTGTGCATTGTTCGCGGACTTCTTTTTGCAACATCGGCAAAATGTTCGCTAAAAACAAAAGGCGCGAGTTTTTCGATTTTTCGGAAGGTTTCGGCTGAAATGTTTCAAACACATTCAACTGCGGTTCCAAAGTGTACGCCGTGTTTAAATCGTAATCGTAACGCCCGCGCCAGAAAAAAGTTTTGCCGCCCGCGACGACTTCGATGTCATCCGTATTTATATTATGACGTTTGAAAACCGCCCATTCATCTTCAGTAAAATCATTGCCGACAACGCCGATAACGCGAACACTTGTGAAAAAACTCGCCGAAAGTGCAAAATGCGTTCCCGCGCCGCCCAATAATTTGTCGCGCTTGCC
>JACCYR010000037.1 GCA_013696385.1 Acidobacteriota bacterium | reverse complement strand
TCGAATCGTCGTCATACCTTTGAAAATTCAAATCATAAGTTTGATAACCGAGAATGCCGACGGCAAAAGCCAAGAGCAATCCGCCCAAAACTTTTACTATGACATCACGCGCCGCAACCAGTTCGTTGACGGCGTAACCGGCGACAATGCACATCGGCAACAGAAACGAAAGCGCGAGCCACGGCGTTTTATACGGGATAATTGTGTAAGCCGCGAAAAGTCCGAATGCCCAAAATCCGGTGAACATCGCAAACCGATGCCGCGCTTTTATCAAAGCAATCAGAGTTCCGATTGCCGAAAGTATCAGAATCGGCGATTCAAGTTTCATTCCCCATTTCAGATATATCCAAGTTCCGTTTTGCGTGTGGTCTCGGCTGCCGGTTTTTGTCCAGAAAGCGTAAGCCTTGAACGCGCCTAAAATGCCTTCGGGATAAGTGAAGAATGACGAGAAAAACAAAATGCCAACGTAGATAAAGACAAACGAAACAACGGCGATTATCAAAAGTAAATCGTTTGAACTGCCCAAACCGGCGCGAAAGTTTCGCCAATTTAATTCGACCGGTTCAAGTTCGTTTTCCTTTGGTTCGCCGCCGATGACGGCTTTGTAAATTTTGCGCCATAGCCAGACGCAGACGCACGCCAAAATCATTGTTGCAATCGTGATAAACGCGGTTTCTTTCGTCGCAAAAAGCAGGACGGCGGAAGCCGACGCAAGCATCAGATAAATTGGTCTGCCGTCTTGCCAATCGAGAAGCATCCGCATTATCAGGAAAATTAAAACCGCTTCGACTGCAAACAATCCGACGCGCAAAATCCACAGCAGAATTATGTTTTCTTCACCAACTAAACTCGCCAGAGTAAGCGCGGACGGTAAAAAGCAGATAAGCAGCAACAAAGTCATCGTGCCGACGGCGAAAATTCCCGCTTTGCGCTTCTCGATAAAATATAAAACTCCGAGAACGATGGCAAAACTAAAAAACACGAACAAAATCTCGTGAATAAAATAGCGCGAGATAAAAACCATTCCGGGCGACAGCGCGAGAAACAGTGCGGCGGCGAGGCTTCCGATTCTGCCGATATATTTTTTTAGGAAAAACGCCAAAACAACTGTCAGAACACCGAAAATTGCTACGCTTGCGCGGATACTGATAGTGTTTAAGTCGAAAATTTTCGAGAAAGCTAAAGCAACATAATAAAGCGTCGGACCGTGATAATTGCTTGGGTCGTATTTATAAATGCCATCCTGAAAAAGCGTTTTCAAAAAAAAGCCGTTGACACCCTCGTCATGGTGAAGCGGTTTTAGTTCGAGCCAATAGAAACGCAAAATCGCGGCAATCGTCGTTATCACAAGACAGCCGACGAGCCACAACCGATTATTTACTTGATTGTTTTCTTCTGTCTGTTCTTTCATTTCAACCTTTATTCAAACAGGATAGACAAGATGAATAGGATAAGACTTTCTTAATCCTGCCTATCCTGTCCATCTTGTTTAATTCTTTATTTTATAAATTCTATATTGCCCGACTTCCGCCACAATGGGAAATTTTTGGAAAAAATTTTCGTTAAACTGTAAATTATTCGTCTGAAAATAACTTCTTTCTTCGGGACTTATTAAAACATAATCAATTTCGTATTTCTGCAGGAAAGCGTCCGCTGTGTCTGCGCCTTCATATATTTTTTTCAAATCGGCTTCGCGCTCTCTGAAATCAATACCGTGTGAGGCGAGATGTCCGGTATAGCGCATCAGGGAACGTCTGCCCACTAAAACAACGGCGGTGTTATAGGTCGGCGCGTTTAGAAATAAAGCATCCGGCGCGGTTTTTTGTTTGATTTGCTCAGCAATTTTTATCGCGTCCGCGTCAAAAACCTTGTAATTTATTGCGCCCGAAGTTACGCGCCAAACGTCCAACGCGCCCGCCAAAGTCAGAGCAAGCAAACAACCGGCAGCAGCAAGTTTGAAAAAATTGTCTTTCTTCCATAGCCACGCCAAAGCAAACGCGATAAACGGAATCGAACCGACAAACCAGTAAATCAGAACTTTGATATTGTCCCATTCCCACGGCGCGAGTTTTACAGCATTTGCGATGATAAACAAAAATATAAACGGAATGTAAAATAATAATTGGTTTTTGGTTTTCGGTCTTTGGTCTTCGATTTTGTTTTCTTCCTTTGTGTCTTTGCGACTTTGCGGGAAACAAATTAAATAAATCCCCAAAACCACAAACGGAATAACAATCCCCGTATTTATCAGCCAAAACCAAAGAAAATTCATTTCCCGCAAATCCCAACCAAAATGCCAGTCAATAAACTCACTTGTTCGTGTCGCGCTTCCCGTCATTGCCCAAAGCAGTTCGGGAACGGCGATAACGCCAACGCCAACGCCAAACGCCAGCCATTCGCGCCATTTATCCAAATTGAAAAAGAACAAAAACGCGCTGACGACAAACAAAACAAAAAGACTGTGCGCGTGAATTAGCGGCAGAGTTCCGGCGAGAAGACCAATTAAGAAAATGGAAAATGGAAAATGGAAAATGGAAAATGGATTTTCTCTCTGCTTCTTCTCTGTGTTCTCTGTGGCAAATAATTCCCAAATTTTCTGCAGCACAATCAGTGTCAGCGGCATTCCGAGCAATAAACTTCTTTGCGTTATGAACAGCGTAATCAGCGAATTTCCCCAACGAAAATTTTCGCCAATCGTATAATCGCGCGGCAGATTCCAGATAAACTCGAAAAACCCTTTCGTCGTCTGCGAGGTGTCTTTGAAAAACCACAAAAACCCAAGCCCGCCGCTAAAAAACAAAAGTAGAGGCGCGATTTTTCCTGCAAGGCGATTATTGGTTAGTTTAAATGTAAATCTTTCCAAAATAACAAGCAGGGAAAACGCCAAAAAGACATTTTGCACGAACATCGCATCGCGCACGGCTGCGCCCATTTTAACAAAACTCGCCGCGATTAAATCCGCCATAAACGGATAAGTAAATTTAACGCCCGCAAACGACGGATTTTCGGGCGGAAAATTCTGTCCGTCGGTAAAACTAAAAATCGTGCCGAGATGAAACGGTAAATCGCCCAAATTGTTTGACGCGCCCGTGAAAATCCCGTCTTTTGTTTCAAGCAATGCGCGTTCAAAAAAGAAATAAAACAAGACGAAAAATGCAGCGTAATAAGCAAAGCGAAGAAACTTGCTAAAATCCGCGCCTTCCAGATTTTGTTTCGCCGCTTGCCAATCTGCCGAAAATTTTTGTCTTGTGTCTTTTCTGCCAAATAAAATCAACGGTAAAAGACAAGTTAGAAGCGAAAATGAAATTGTTGCCGTCGTAAAACCAAACAAACACGCGATAACAAAACAGACAAGCCCAAAAACTACTTGCCCAATAACATTTCCCGCGCACAAACGCCACATCAGCGGTTCGTCTGCGGTGAAAAGATACGTCAGACTCAAACTGCCGAAAGCGACGAGCAAAATTAAAATTAAAGACAGAAACATAGTTTTTCGGATGCATAACGAAGCATTAAAAGCCGTTTCATAAACACTCGCATAAGTTCAGAGTTACGCCGTTCTGAGTTCCAACTTTAGTTGGCTCTTGTGCCAGCCGAAGCCAACCTTTAGGCGCGAACTCAGAATGCTTGCTTAAATCCAATTTTGATTTGCTCTAGGCATTAATACAAGTTACAGATAAAACCCAAACTTGACAATCAAGTATAAAGTCTTTACCGTTACAACACCCAAATTATAGTAATCTGAAGTGTCGAAACGGGCGAAAAAGTAACTTATAGAAGCCAGCTGATTTCACCGATTTGTTTGAGGAGTTACCAAAATTATGTGTTCAAGAAAATCAATTTC
>JACCYR010000034.1 GCA_013696385.1 Acidobacteriota bacterium | reverse complement strand
CCTGAAATCAAGCAGAGAAATGTTATAATTGACCAAAAGGCAAAAATTTTGAGAGATAGTTATGAAATTTTTATTGACACTTGTTTTTATCTTTGTTCTGTCGGTTTCGTCCGTAACGGCTGGCGGTTTGATGGAAACCGAATTTAGTTTTTTTGATTTCAAGACGGCGTTTTCATTTGCAAATGACGACAATCTTGCAGTTGAAGGCGAAAAACATTTGAAAAATATCAAACAGTTAACCTTTGGCGGAGAAAACGCCGAAGCGTATTTTTCGTTTGACGGCAAACAATTGATTTTCCAATCGAAACGCGACGGGCGCGATTGCGACCAGATTTACTCAATGAACATTGACGGTTCAAATGTGAGAATGGTTTCTAACGGCGAAGGGCGCACGACTTGTTCATATTTCTTCAAAGACGGCAAAAAAGTTCTTTACGCTTCGACTTTTGGCAGCAAAAAAGAATGTCCGCCACCCGCCGATTACTCAAAAGGCTATGTTTGGGCGATTTATCCCGATTACGATATTTATACTTCTACGCCGGACGGCAAAAAAATCAAGCATCTGACGAACACGCCGGGTTACGACGCAGAAGCGACAATCTCGCCCGACGGCAAAAAAATTATTTTTACTTCAATGCGCGACGGCGATTTGGATTTATATTCAATGGACAAAAACGGCAAAAACGTCAAGCGTCTGACGGGCGAACTCGGATACGACGGCGGCGCGTTTTTCTCGCCCGATTCTAAACAAATTGTTTATCGCGCCTTTCATCCGAAAACGGAGGCGGAAATTGCGCGTTACAAAGACCGGCTTGCCAACGATTTGATTGAGCCGACGGTTTTTGAACTCTGGACGATGAACGCCGACGGAAGCAGTAAACGCCAAGTTACGCACCTTAATACGGCAAGTTTCGCGCCATTTTTCACGCCCGACGGCAAACACATTATTTTCTGCACGAATTATTTCGCCGCCGACCCGAAAAAACGTAATTTTGATTTGGCATTGATAAATACTGACGGAACTGGACTCAAAAGAGTTACCTATAATGAATCGTTTGACGGTTTCCCGATGTTTTCACCCGACGGCAAAAAGCTGGTTTTCGCATCGAACAGGAACGCGGCGAAACAGGGCGACACAAATGTTTTTATCGCCGATTGGGTTGAGTAGATTATAAAAAGATATTTTACAGGATGGACAGGATGAACAGGATTATAATGTATTATCCTGTTCATCCTGTCTATCCTATTTGAATTTTTGATTATGATTAACTTCTGCAAATTTCACGGTTTCGGCAATGATTACATCGTCATTGAAGCGCAAGAATTAAGCGAAATCGAAAATCTGAACGACTTTGCGGTAAAGGTCTGTCATCGAAACACAGGCATCGGCGGCGATGGCATCGCTGTTTTGGAAAAACTTGACGGCAGAACAGCAAATTACTCATGCCGCATCATCAACCCCGACGGCAGTGAAGCCGGATTTTCCGGCAACGGAACGCGCTGCGCTGTCGCCTATCTTTATTACAAAAATCTGTGGCGCGAAAAATCGCTCAGACTTCAAACCAAAAGCGGCATTAAAATCTACGAATTTCTCAAACAGGAAAACTTCACATATTGGTTTCTCGCCAAACTCGGCAAAGCGAAGACAATTACGAATTACGAATTACGAATTACGAATTACGTCGAAGGTTTGCCGGTAATTACGCTTGATGTCGGAAATCCGGTTTGCGTCGTTTTTGTTAATGATTTTGACGCAATGGATTGGCGAAGCGTCGGACGGGAAATCGAAACGCACACGCATTTTTCCGATAGAACGAATGTCGTTTTCGTGAAAGTAATTGATAAAGAAAACATCGAAATCAGAATTTGGGAACGCGGTGCGGGCGAAACTTCTTCGTCCGGCACTTGCTCGATTGCAGCAGCAGTTGCAAGTGCTTTTACCAACAAAACAAACAGAGAAGTTTCAGTTCACGCGGAAGGCGGCGCAACCGAAGCCGTCTGGCGCGAAGATGGCGAAATGCTCATTATAGGTCGAGCAGATTTAGCTTTCTGCGGTAAGATTATTGAAAAAACTTAACGCCAGGCTTAACGCAGGCGGAAACTGGCAACACGCAAGCTAAGGTTTAACAGACAACGCTTTTAAGAAAGTAGCTGCGCGCGCCTCGTGTCTAATGACACGCTTGGGCGGCGTGTTAATTTAAACCAGTTGCCTTAGCCAAAGAGAATCATCCGTAACAGACCAATCAAACCACCGGCTAAGACTATCAATAAAACATCTGCCTTCAAACGATAGAGTGCAACGAAAGCCGCGATGCTGATAATTCCGGCAAACCAATTTATATTGTCAGTCAATCCGTTTGGAAAGATAACCGTCGCGCCAAAAACTAATGCAAGATTTAGAACCACGCCGACAACAGCCGCCGTTACGCCGGACAATGCGCCTGTGAGATTTTTATTGCCGCGCAAGATTTCAATGTAGGGCGCACCCAGAAAGATGAAGATAAAACACGGCAGAAACGTAACGTAGGTGGTAACGAGTGCGCCTGTAATTGCGCTTGCCGTTTGATTCATTCCGTCGGGATTATTCCAGCCTGCCATAAAGCCGACGAACTGCAAGACCATAATCAGCGGACCCGGCGTGGTTTCCGCCAATGCCAAACCGTCAACCGCTTGCACCTTCGTTATCCAGCCGAACGAACCGGCGGCAGCTTGCGTAACGTAGGCAAGAACGGCGTAAGCACCGCCGAAAGTAACGAGCGCGGCTTGTGTGAAGAAACGATATTCTTGCGCGTGAAGACTGTTCCAACCGCGCCACGCGACAAGCGACAAAAGCGGCAATAACCACAGCACCAAACCAACCGCGAGTATTTTCAAAGTCCGCGCACGATTAGGCAATGTGTGAGCGGGCGGCGGCGCGTGGTCGTCAATGACAAGCGGTAAATCGGCTTGCTCATTGTCTTTCGTTTCCGCATTTGCTTGCTTGGAAACAGGCGGCGCGGCTTGAAAGATTTTCGGCGCGTAACGCGAGCCTAATAAACCAATCAGTCCAGCCGCCAGAACGATAAGCGGAAAAGGAACGTGGAGAAAATAGATGGCGACGAATGAAGCGGCGGCGATAAGAAAATGCGCCCGTCTTTTCAGAGCCTTGCCGCCGATTTTGATAACCGCTTCAACGACAATGGCGACAACAATCGGCTTGAAACCCGAAAGCACGCCCGCTACCATCGGAACATTGCCGTATGCCGCGTAAATATAGGAAAGCGCGAGCAGAACAAAGATTGAAGGAATGACGAAGAACGCTCCGGCGACAATGCCGCCCAAAGTGCGGTGCATCAGCCAACCGATATAAATTGCGAGTTGCTGCGCTTCGGGTCCCGGCAGCAGCATACAATAATTGAGCGCGTGCAAAAATCTTTCTTCCGACAACCACCGCCGACGCTCAACCAATTCGCGGTGCATAATGGCGATTTGTCCGGCGGGACCGCCAAACGAGATAAAACCCAATTTGAGCCAAAAGCGAAAGGCTTCGGCAAAAGAAACATCGCGCTTTGCAGATTGAATCTCACTTTTGCCCGTGTCCTTTATGCTGTCCGTTGGAGCAATGTGTTTGCTTGCTTCCACCTCGTTTTTCTAGTGCCGCATTGCCTGACCTTTTCCTAGTTCGTCAAGCGCGGCGCGAAAGCCTTGCGATAAGGTATTTGCCGCGCCGCGTCCGTAGTAATGCAAAAAGATAATTCGCGGTTCATCGCCAAGCATATGATTGTGCAACGCGACAACTTCCAAATTGTTTCGACGCAGTGCTTTTATGACTGCGTTCACTTCCGGCTCAAGCATCGCAATATCGCCCGCGATGTGCGCCGCGCCTTGTTCACC
>JACCYR010000023.1 GCA_013696385.1 Acidobacteriota bacterium | reverse complement strand
CCCAGAGAATTTTAAACAGGTTAGATAGGATTTACAGGATAAGAAATTTAACCCGTGTAATTTGCGCCTAATTTTCTTGAAAACTTTGTGTCCTCTGTGCCTCTGTCGTGTAATCTGTTTTTTTCCTTTTAAAAACAATCAAACTAATACTAGCCAAAATCAAAAAGCCACCGAATATAGTTTGCGGCGGAAGCGTTTCGCCCAAAAAAATCGCACCGATAACAACGGCAAGCAAAGGCGTAACCAGCGAAATCATCATCGCTTTGGTTGATTCGATTCGGCTTAACAGCCAATAATAAAGCCAAAATGCCGCAATTGTTCCGAAAATCGTCAGATAGAGAACGGAAATAATTGCCTGCCACGTCCAGTGAAATGTCAGCGGATTGCCCTCTTTTATTAAACCATACAAAATCAGAGGCAAAATTCCGCACGCCATTTGACCGAACACCAAACTCGCGGGATGGAGATTTCCGCCGAAGGCTTTGACCAGAATCGAAGCGTGCGCCGCCGCATATGCGCCGAGAACAATTGCCGCGCAACCGGCAAAAGCCATCAAACTATTGACTTGTAATTGCTCAATAAATATCGTGGCAACGCCAATAATTCCAAGCAAAACCGCGAAAACTTTCAGCCAAGTTATTCTCTCGGCAGGCAGATGAATCCACGCTAACACCAAACCAAAAACCGTAATCATCGCCTGCAGAACAGCCGCCAGCCCTGAAGAAATATACTGTTCGCTCCAAAAAACAAGACTATAATTGACAGAAAACTGCAGAATTCCCGTTCCCGCCAACAATTTCCAATCGCGCTTTGTTTTTGGCAATGGAATTTTTTGCAGAAAAATAATAAAAGCTAAAATTATCAAAGCGAGGATAAATCTCGCGGCGGCAAAACTAATCGGCGGCAGATCGCGGAGTCCGATTTTGATAAAAAACCAAGTCGTTCCCCAAATGAGGCAAAGGATTAGCCAGATAATTATTTTCATTATGCTTGTTAATGGTTAATTGTTGATAATTGTTTATCAAAGCGAGGTATTGCAGAATTTATAATTAACAATTAACCATTAACTATTTTCTTTCATAAAAACTCAATTGCGTTTCGCCCGGCTTGAGAACGCGCCACCGCCGAACATCGCCGACAGCATCAGGCAAAACATTTTTAGCGTGATGCTCGACAATCAAAATTCCGTCCTTATTGAGCAATTTTGAAGCATTCTCGCCGAATTCATATAAAAATACTGTGTAATCAGTTTGATAAGGCGGGTCGAAAAACACAATGTCCCACGCGGCAGGCGATTGACGCACAATGAACTTTTCTGCCGAATCGCAAAAAATTTCCGTGTGTTTTTCGGGAATTTCGAGAAGGTCGAGATTTTCTTCAATCAAAGCACAGGCACGGCGCGATTTATCAACAAACGTCGAAAATTTCGCGCCACGTGAAAGTGCTTCAATGCCAATTGCGCCCGTTCCCGCGCACAAATCAAGAAATCGCGTTTCGCCGTCAAGTTTGGATTGTAAAATATTAAACAGAGTTTCGCGCAGACGGTCAGATGTCGGACGAGTTTTACTGCTTGCGGGACTTTTTAAAACTCGTCCGCGATATTCGCCTGCAATAATTCGCATTTCAGTTGTCAGTTGTCAGTTATCAGTTATCAATTATTTTGACTGATAACTGATAACTGTTGACTGATGACTGTGTTTATTTTCTTTCGTAAAAGCTCAGTGCCGTTTCGCCTTGCACAAGCACGCGCCAACGCTTCATAACTCCGAATTTTTCGGGGAAAAACATTTCGGCGTGATGCTCGATGACGAGTGTGCCGCCCGGTCTGATTGCCACGCCGCGGGCGAAAAATGTCAAAACTTCGTCATAGTTTGCGTCATACGGCGGATCATAATAAACCACATCCCAAACGCGGCGGCGTTTTCCCATGTTTTTCAGAAACGGCGCGGCTTCCATTTCGATAACTTCGCCGTGTCCTTCTTTGATTCCAACAGATTCCAAGTTTTTCTTGATAAAACTGCACATCTTAGCAGAACGCTCAACAAAAGTGCCAACAATTGCGCCACGCGAAATTGCTTCGATACCGACTGTTCCGGCACCGGCGCATAAATCAAGAAACCTTCCGGCTCTGATGCGGCGAAATAAAATTCTGAACATTACTTCACGAATGCGGCGAGCTGTCGGGCGTATTTTCTGTGAAGTTGTGCTTTGCAAATACTTTCCTCTGTGCTTTCCCTCGGTAACTT
>JACCYR010000226.1 GCA_013696385.1 Acidobacteriota bacterium | reverse complement strand
CGTGCGATTTGCGTCGGCGATAACAATTGCTTTTCCTAAAAGTTTATCAGCTAATTCAAACGGTTCATCACCGGCTTGCCGCACGTTGGTCAAAATCTTTTCGCCGTCGGAAACAACAACTCTTTGCTTTGGATTTTCGCGCCCGTAACCGCGTGAAAGTATGCAGACTTTTTCGCCCTTTTCGGCTAAAACTTCCGCAACAAAAGCGACCAGCGGAGTTTTGCCCGTCCCGCCAACCGTAATGTTTCCGATGCTGAAGGTTGGAACGCCGAGCGAAAAAGATTTGAAAATGCCTTTTTTAAAAAGCGAATTTCGCGCTTCAATGATTGTTCCGTAAAGCCAGCCAAACATAGTGGTAAATGGTAAAGGATAATTGGTAAATAAAGCAATCAAGTGAAGTCTGCTGATTCAAATTTCAAGAAAGTTTTGCAGGAGCTTTTTGCCTTCGGGCGTTAAAATTGATTCGGGATGAAACTGTACACCTTCGATTTTGTAGGTTTTATGACGCAAACCCATAATCAATCCGTCGGGCGAAGTGGCAGAAATTTCCAGACAATCTGGCAGAGATGCTTGCTCGACGACCAATGAATGATAGCGTCCGGCTTGAAATCTATTGTTTAAACCGGCAAAAATTGTTTTCCCATCGTGGCAAATCTCGACGGGTTTGCCGTGAACGGGTTCGGGCGCGCAGACAACTTTGCCGCCGAAAATCTGTCCGATGGATTGATGTCCGAGGCACACGCCCAGAATTGGCAGTTTGTCGGCGAATTTCTCCAAAACCTTTAATGAAATTCCCGCATCGTCAGGCGTTCCGGGTCCGGGCGAGATTAAAATTTTTTCAGGTCGAAGGTCATTTTCAATTTCTTCAACCGAAACTTCATCATTGCGGCGCACAACCATTTTCGCGCCGAGTTCACCAAAGTATTGCACGAGGTTATAAGTAAAAGAATCGTAATTGTCTATGACCAGAAGCATAGTTGTTAATGGTAAGTGGTAAATGGTAAATGGTTAATTTGAGATAAATTCTTCATTTACCACTTACCATTTACCATTTACCACTAAAAAGTTATAATTAAAAATTGTCCAAGTTCGCACACGATACTTGGATTTTAACTTTTAAATTATCGAATAAAAAGTCATTTATGAGCAAACGCGATTATTACGAAATTTTAGACATCAGCCGCACCGCAACCGAAATGGAAATCAAGGCGGCTTATCGCAAACTGGCGATACAGCATCATCCCGACAAAAATCCCGACGACCACACGGCGGAAGAAAAATTTAAAGAAGCAGCAGAAGCCTATTCCGTATTGTCCGACGCACAGAAACGCGCGGCTTACGACCGTTTCGGTCATCAGGGAGTTGGCGCAGGCGCAGGTGCGGGCTTTAATCCCGGATTCACCAACATCGAAGACATTTTCGATTTATTCGGTTTCGGCGATATGTTCGGCGGACAGCGTGGTGGTTCAACGCGCACAGCGGCACAGCGCGGCGCAGATTTGCATTACGATTTGGAAATTACGCTGGAAGAAGCCGCGCTCGGCAAAGAAGAAAAACTTCGCATTCCGCGTCTGGAAAAATGCGATGAATGCGACGGCAAAGGTGCGGAAAAGGGAACTCAGCCGGTAACTTGCAATACCTGCAACGGAAGCGGACAAACGCGCTATCAGCAAGGTTTTTTTAGTGTCATGCGGACTTGTCCGAACTGCGGCGGTAAAGGACAAATCATCAAAAATCCGTGCAAAAATTGTCAGGGCGCGGGGCGCGTCGAAAAGGAAAAAATTATTGAAATTAAAATTCCGGCGGGTGTAGAAACAGGCTCGCGTTTGCGTGTCAACGGCGAAGGCGAAGCGGGTATTAGCGGCGGACAGTCGGGCGATTTATTTGTCGTCATTCACGTTGCCGAACACGAAATCTTTGAACGGCAGGGCGCGAATCTTTATTCCGCCATTCCGGTTTCCTTCGCGCAAGCCGCGCTCGGCGCGGAAATTCAAGTAAAAACGCTCGACGGCGAAGAAAATTTGAAAATTCCGGCGGGAACGCAAACCGGAACAGTCTTTCGTCT
>JACCYR010000018.1 GCA_013696385.1 Acidobacteriota bacterium | reverse complement strand
CCGGTCATAATTCTAACCGCTTCACCTTTTCTCAATTCGCCTTGCCAGCCATTTCCCGCCGAACTCTCGCCGACAATTTTAAGTCTGGCAGGCGCATTTTTCGTGTCCTTCGCACGGACTGCAAAACCGTCCATCTGCGAACGATTAAAAGGCGGCAAATCCATATCGGCGCAAACTTCTTCCGCCAAAACCCGCCCGCTTGAGTTAGATAAATCAATCGTTTCGGCTTTGAGCAAAAAAGTTTCGCGCTTGATAATCTCGATGGCTTTGGAAATCGGAATCATTCCCAAAGTGTGATTGAAAACGGAGAAGGTTTCAAGTGCGAAATTTCGGCTTCGGCACTTTCAAAAGCGGACGGTGGAAAGCTAACGCCCAATTATCAGAGGTGTTAGTTTTGATGGGAACAAGATAGTTTGGCGGTAAATTTGTAAATACATCGTCAATAAATTATTTCTTTCGCAGTAATCATAAATTTTAACGAAACTCCTTTGACACTTTATTATACTCAAATTTCGCCGTTTAGTAACTTTGCAGTGAAAATGCTAGTATAAAGGCGATATTTTAATCTAACTTTGAGAGGATATTTATAAAACTGTGATTGATTTTGAATTGACTGAAGAACACGAAGCGTTACAACAAACCGTGCGCGAATTTGTAAAGGGCGAAGTCGCGCCGTATATCAAGGAATGGGACGAGAAACAGCATTTTGAGAAATCCATTTTTACGAAAATGGGAGAACTCGGACTTCTTGGTGTTTGCATTCCCGAACAATACGGCGGCGCGGGGTTTGATTATATTTCGCTTGGGCTGGTCTGTGAAGAACTCGAAGCATGTGATACTTTTCTGCGCGTTGTGATGAGCGTTCACTGCGGCTTAAACTCTTTGTCGCTTCTAACTTGGGGAACTGAAGAACAAAAGCAAAAATATCTCGTGCCTCAGGCGAAAGGCGAAAAACTTGCAACCTTTGGTTTGACCGAACCGAACGCCGGAAGTGATGTTATCGGAATGCGTTCAACTGCCAGACGCGACGGCAATGATTGGATTTTGAATGGCGAAAAAATGTGGATTTCACTGGGAAACACCGCCGATAACTTTTTGTTTTTCTGCTGGACAGATGAAGAAAAACGCAAAAACCGCGACCATTCGGGGATGAGCTGTTTTATTGTTGAACGCTCGATGAAAGGTTTTTCGTCGGGAAGTCTGCACGGAAAAATGGGAATTCGCGCCGGAGATACAGGTTATTTTACGCTGCAAGATGTTCGTGTTCCGCAAGAAAATATACTTGGGCGTGAAGGCGAAGGTTTCAAGATTGCGATGTTTTCGCTCGAAAACGGGCGTTATACGGTTGCTTCAGGCGCAACGGGCGTGATTCGTGCTTCGCGTGATGCTTCCGTTTCTTACGCCAATACACGCGAAGTGCAAAATCAAAAAATCGCCAATTTTCAACTCGTCAAACAAAAAATCGCCGAGATGCAGGCTGATTACGAAATGTGCCATTTATTGTGGCTGAAAGCGGGCTGGCTGAAAAACGAAGGTTGTTCAAGCACAAAAGCGGCAAGTCTGGCAAAATGGCAGGCAACAATTCGCAGCGAAAAAGCCGCTTCGATGGCGATTGAAGTTCACGGCGCAAACGTTTATACAAATGATTATCCGGTTGAACGCTATTTGCGGAACTGCAAAGCCGCGATTATTTATGAGGGAACGCGAGATATTCATACGTTGATGCAGGCGGATTGGGCTTTGGGCTTGAAAAAAGAACCACACGCCCGCGTCAGCTTGCCGCCGTATCAATCTTCGGAAGCAAAATCAACGACGTTTTGAGTTCCAACTTTAGTTGGCTTTAAAGAATCAGCCAACTAAAGTTGGAACTCAAAACTTTTAAGTCGAAAAACTCCGCGACCTCTCAATTATTTACTTGAATTAGAATTTGCTGCTGATTGTTTTACCGATTGGAAATCAGGGCTTTCGTTTGTCCATTTCCATTCGCCGTTTTCCTTGACAAATTTATATCTAACGCCATTGGGCGCATTGTCGGTGCGGACTTCGGCAAGTGCCGTGCTGCCTTCAATTTTTTCGTTGCGGGCTTCGCAGAGTTTGTTGTTTGGAGATTCGGTGTCGGCAAAATATTCAATCAGCGAATTTTTTTTATCCGCTTTCATATCGCTTTCATATTGTTTTAAGGTTTCCTGCGAAAAAACTTTTCTAAAACCCGCTTCGTCTTTTTTTACAAACGCCTCGCAATAGGCTTTGACGACCGGCGCAATTGTCGGCGCATTATTGGTCGTTGAAACTTCGGGTGTTTTTGATGTTTCAAGCGGATTGTTTGTATTTGTAACAATAGTATTTGCAGTTTTATTGATGGAATTTGTATTGGTCGGCGATTCAGAACTGCTGCAACCGGATAGAAAAATTGCCAAAATCGAAATTAAAAAAGTTATTTTATACCGCATATTAGCTCCTTGAAATTGTTATATTATATTTGAAAATAAAAAAGTATAAAACAATTGATAAAAAACACAAGCGATGATAAACGGAACTTATCAAACGGAACTACGCCGCGTCTTTTTAATAAAGGATTTGCCCAAACCGCTGATGCGAGCAAGCAGCCATCTACAGCTTTTTGATAATTACATCGAAAACACGCGGCTTCGCATTCGTTCGATGCGTTCGCCTGAAACAAAGAAATGGATTTTCGTTTTGCAGCAGAGATTTCCCGTCAGTAAAGATTTATCTATTTGGAAAATTGCCGAAATTTATCTGAACGAAGCCGAACATGCGGCTTTTGAGATGTTTGAAGGCAGAGAAATTCGGAAAAATGAACGAACTGAAACTAATGAGATTCGTAAAAACCGTTATTTTCACGAATTTGACGGCAAACAATTTGAATTCGATGTTTTTTTAGGCAATCTCTGGGGTTTAACAATGGCGAAAATTGTCTTTGAAACGGCGGCAGAAATGCAGAATTTTGAAATCCCGCCGTTTGCCGTCAGAGAAATCACAAACAATCATTTTTTTACAGGCGAAAATTTGGTTCGCAAAAATTTTGCGGATGTTCAGGCGGAATTTAATAACAGTGAAAAACTAAAAACTAAAAACTAAAAGTAAAAACAAAGAGCAAATTCTTCACTTTTAGTTTTTCACTATTTTGTTTTTCACTTTAAATGCCGCCCGCCAGATCTTCAAAATCTTCGATTGACGGCAATTCCGTTAAATCTTTTAAGCCGAATTGGATAAGAAAATCTTTCGATGTGCCGTATTGCATTGGTCTGCCGACGGTTTCCTTGCGACCTTTGGAAATAATCAGGCGTTTGTCGAGCAGAGTTTTGATTGCCGAAGCCGACTGCACGCCACGAATTTCCAGAATTTCGGGAACGGTAACGGGCTGCTTATACGCAATAACTGCCAGCGTTTCGAGTGCGGCAAGCGAAAGTTTTGCCGAGGGACGAGTTTTTAAGAATTTGCGAACTTCTTCGTGAAATTCGGTGCGCGTCGAGATTTGCCAGCCGCCGGCAATTTCTCTTAATTGAAGTCCGCCTTCGCGCTGCCGGTATTCGTTTTTTAATTCTTCTATCGCGCTTTCGATTGTTTCTCTGTCTTCTTCCAACACATCAGCCAAAATTTTGACGGGAACAGGTTCATCAGCAACAAAAATCAAGGCTTCGACAACGGAAACTAATTCGGCAATGCTTCGTGGCTGTTTTTCGATTTCTAAATTCATTCTTAGACCCAAAAAAGTTTAGCCGCAAAGAAGCACAAAAGGAACAAAGTTTTGTGTTTTCTGTGTTTTTTGGCGGCTAAACTTTTCTTAAAATAATATCGCCGAAAACCTTCTCCTGCAGAAGTTTAACGCTTTCGGTGCGGACGATTTCCAGAACCGCGATAAATGCCAGAACGAGTTCTTGTCGGCTCTTCATTTCCTCAAAAAACGCGCTTAAATATAATTCTTTTGCTTGGAAAATACGCTTTTTCAAATTTTTTATCATATCCGCTAAACTCATTTCTTCGCGCTTGATTTCCATCTGAATTTCTTGTTTGTGCCGCGCTAGAATTTTTTGAAAAACCGCTAATAAATCAAAAACCGTCGCGTTGACTTCGGCGTTGTTTTCGTCCGATTCGATTTGTCCGCGTGAGAAAACGGCTTGCTCGACAGTTGAACGAGCATAAAGCATCTGCGCGGC
>JACCYR010000190.1 GCA_013696385.1 Acidobacteriota bacterium | reverse complement strand
CAGGACGGAGAAATGTTTGCCGTGCCGCCCATCTTTGACGGTGCGCCATATCCGGCGACGGCGATTGCGATGGAAAAAACGAAAATATTTTTGCTTTACCGGCAGGATTTTTTGCGCCTTTTGCGCGAATCAAGCGAATTTTCGTTTGCCGTTATCGCCTGGATGAGCAAAATGCTGCGCGAGAAAACCGCGACGATTCAGAATTTAGCAACTGCATCGCCTGAAAATCGAGCCGGAAATGTTTTATTGCGTTTGGCGAAGAAAGAGGAAGTCGAAAATGAACAGGTAAAAATTTCTCTGCGCCGTCAGGACATTGCTGAAATGGCGGGTTTAACTACCGAAACGACGATTCGCGCCATTCGCAGACTCGCTGACAAAAATCTTATTAAAATCCAGCGCGGCAAAATTATTATTGACGATATTGAGCTTTTGCAGCATTTTCTTTCGCGCTAACGTGCGAGCGCCGGAATGCCGCTGACGAAATTGGACATTCGGTTGCCGATCATTTGGGCGCGAAGTTTAATAAAATCAGCGCGTTCACCGACGAAGGCTTCGTCAACGGAGGCGCGGAAAATTTCGAGCCAGCGGCGGAAATGTTCCGGGCGCAAAGGCGTTTTTTCGTCGAGCAAAGCGTGGATTTGCAACGGATTACGTCCGTGTCTGTGATAATTGCCCGTGCTGAAAAGCATAGTTTCCCAGAAATCGCCGGTAATCGGCAAATGATGTTCTAAATCGAGTTCGGCAATCTCGAAAATGTAACCGATTTTTTCATCGGTCATCGCCCGCGCATAAAAACGATTCATTAAATCATCAATATCAGCGCGTGTTTCAATATCTTTTTTATCTATCATTTCTTATTCAAACTTCAAATAATTTTTTGTGATGCTCACACCCAAAGCAAACAGCAAAATAAATTTTATCGCCTCGAAAGCGATGTAAATAAAGTGCGTGTTGGAAAAAGGCGTGGCAATTCCATTGATAACGGCAGTTGCTCTCGCGTCCAGAAGCGGCAGCAGCCAGACGGTTTCCAAAACCAGTAAAAGCGCGATTATACCGAAACTTATAAGCGGAAATTTTCTTTTTGGCTTCGTTTTGATGAAGGAAATTAACAACAGGATTGCCAGAACAATTTCGATTTTATTAAGCGCGAAAAATATCAGCCGCCCGATTCCTAAGCCAAGAGCAATCGTGATGTTCGGTGCTTGAAACTTAAGCGGTGCTTCCATAAACGAGATGCCGCCGATTAAACCGAGCCAAATAAAAGGAATGGCAATTTGTAAAATACGAAAAATCATTTTTCTATTTTAGCCAGAGAGCGCACTAAAGAACACAGCGAAGATTTCGCCATGAATAACACGAATTAAATCTTTTTACACTGTAAGTCCTGTTCATCCTGTTTCAAATATCTCTGTGAACTGCGGTGCGCTCTGCGCTAAATTTCCTTAAGTTGCTTCTCTGATGGCTTGCGCCTCTAAATCAATAATCGTTTCGCCTTCGGGATTTTTCAGCGAAACAAGCCCTTTGGCAATTTTCGGCATCGGGTCTTGACGCTTGGCGGCTTGTTCCATAACATCAATAAAGATTATTCGCGGGTCTGTATCTTTCAAATTCCGTATTTCAAGCGGTTTACACGGCGGATTTGTTTCCTGATATTCAAAGTCTTCTCGCTTGCAAAGCCTCAGTTCATCGGCAATTTCTTCCGAATCCTCGCCCGCTGCCAAATTCAAAACATACAACGCTTCGGTCAAAGGAATTCGTGCAATTCGCGCCGCTTGCGCGACCGTTATCCGTCCGCTCATTGCGCGACGAAGTTTCGGAGAATTCAAGCGTTCAAATTCGGGCGCAAGCCAGATGAATGCATTTAAAAGATTTTCGCCGAATTCCAAAACTTCTTTGATTTTCATTTGGGCAGTAACTTTCATTTTGCACCTCCAAATTTTTATAAAATCATTATGAAATGATTCAAATACTAAAAATATGATTTAAATCACACGCAGATAATTCTTCATCCGGCTCTACACCTTA
>JACCYR010000175.1 GCA_013696385.1 Acidobacteriota bacterium | reverse complement strand
TTGGCTGTTATCTCTTCAAACGATTCGTAAAAATCCGCGCCCATAATGATTGAATTTTCGATTTTGACCCCGTCGTCAATTCGGCTTCGCAAACCGATAATCGAATTTCTGGCATAAACGCCGTTCATAATACAACCTTCGCTGACCATCGTGTTGCTGATATCACAATCGTGGAGTTTCGACGGTGGCAGATAACGGCTGCGCGTGTAAATCGGCGCGTCGGTGTTAAAGAAATCGAACTTCGGCAACGGCGATGCCAAATCAAGATTGGCTTTGTAAAATGAACGAATTGTTCCGATATCTTCCCAATAACCTTGGAAAAGATGCGCCTGCACGTTCAGCTTTTCAATTGCCGAGGGAATTAATTCGCCGCCGAAGTCCAAACGCGCTTCGTCTTCGTTGAGCAATTCGACAAGGCGTTGGTAATTAAAAACATAAATACCCATCGAAGCCAGAAATGGACGCTTTTCGGATTCTTCGTCAGTCAACCCAAAACGAGTCGTGTCAACACACATTGATTCCAGAGCATCACCTTGCGGCTTTTCCTTAAATTCGATAATGCGTTCGTCTTGATCGGTTTTGAGCAAGCCGAAACCGGCTGCGTCTTCGCGGCGCGAAGGAACGACGGAAATTGTCAGGTCGGCGTTGGTTTCGACGTGCCGCGCCAAGAATTTTCGGTAATCCATGCGATAAAGATGGTCGCCCGAAAGAATCAAAACCGTATTGACGCGCCAATCGTGGATGTGCGGGATCATCTGGCGCACAGCATCCGCCGTGCCTTGAAACCACTGCGGCGAATCGAGACGTTGTTCGGCGGCGAGAATTTCGACAAAGCCGGTTGAAAAACTTGAAAAGCGGTAAGTGCGCGAGATATGACGGTTCAAAGACGCGGAATTAAACTGTGTCAGAATAAAAATCTGCATAATGTTTGAATTGATGCAGTTGGAAATTGGCACGTCGACCAGCCGATATTTTCCACCGAGCGGAACGGCGGGTTTTGCCCGCTCCTTTGTCAATGGAAAAAGGCGCGAGCCTGCTCCACCGCCCAAAATTACCGCGACCACGTTTTCATATTGTGCCATAGTCTTAAAAATTGATTCATTTTCCCGCTTTCAGCATACCCATAATCAAGCGATAATTTCAAGCATCACAATCTCTTAAAGTAATATCCTTTGACAATTTTTAGTAGTCGTGTTATTTTGCTGTTACCAAATGTTTGCCAAAATTTTTGGTAATGTTCTTTTTCAGTCTAAAACGCTTTGGTTTATCGCTTTTTTCAAAAAAGTGATAAAAAGGGAAAGCGGGTGAAAATCCCGCACGGTCGCGCCACAGTGAAGCGATTTTAGATTTTAGATTTTAGATTTTAGATTTGTTCGCTTGAATAATCCAAAATCTAAAATCTAAAATCTAAAATCACAAAAGTCTGGTAACCTATCCGAAGTCTTTTAGCCTTCAATACGTCTCGCGTCAAGACGTTGGCTGAACAGGTTTTCATTTGTTTATCTCCTTTTAGTTGGTAAAAAGTCCTGTCCGTGCTTGCTTTTGATGTTTTGAGGCAAGACAATGGCGGGGCTTTTTATTTTGGAAAAAACTATACAAAAACAAGTTTTCTTTGCGTCTTTGCGCCTTTGCGGGGAAAATTTTGCGAAAAATTTCGCTTTTAGCTGTATATTAATTTTTGTTTTTCTTTTCACTAATTGCCGGAACGAAGCGGCAAACTCACAAGCCGACATTCCAACCCGCGAAATTACCGACGATTTAGGTCGTCGTGTGCGCCTTCCCGAAAATGTAACACGCGCCGTTTCGCTCGCGCCGAATTTAACGGAAATTACATTTTCCGTCGATGCCGGGAGCAAACTCGTCGGCAGAACAAGTTACGACAACTTCCCGCCCGAAGCGCAGCAAATTCAAACAGTCGGGGACACATTAAACCCAAACATCGAAAATATTATTGCCTTAAAACCGCAAATCGTGCTAGTTTCAACCGCCTCGCAAATCGAAACTTTTACCAAACAACTTGAAGCGCGGAACATCGCGGTTTTCGTAACAAACCCAAACAGTCTCGACGACATTTACAAGAGCATTTATCAAATCGGCGAGATTTTCCGGCACAGCGAAAAAGCGCGTGAAGTTGTCATTGCTTTGAGAAATCGGGTTGCGGATGTCGAAGCCCGAACCAATCCAGCCAAAGATGTAAAAGTTTTTCTGCAAATCTCGAAAGAACCGCTTTTTACAATCGGTAAAGATTCATTTTTAACCGATTTAATTAATCGAGCGGGCGGAATTTCGGTTACGGCGAATGTTCCGACGGCATATCCGAAATTGAGCAAAGAAACGGCTTTAGCATTGGCTCCCGAAGCAATAATTTTGTCCGACAGCGAAGATAACCTTGAGCCGAATGATGTTTTCAAAAACTCCACCGCCGTCAAAAACGGTAAAGTTTTCAGAATAAATGCTGACATTATTTCGCGTCCCGCGCCGAGAATTGTTGACGCTTTAGAGCAAATTGGGCGCGTGCTGCACCCGGAAAGTTTCAATTGAAAGTTCAAAATTCAAATCTCAAATCTCAAAGTTTGCGCTTTGGCGTTGGACTTTTGTTTTTATTGTTTTTCGCACTTTTAATGGCGACTTTGCTTGGAAGCGAAAAACTTTCGTTCTTTGACTTAAACGAACAACAAAAAGCGATTCTCTTCGACATTCGATTACCGCGCATATTGCTTGGCGCGTGCGTCGGCGCAAGTCTGGCGTTGGCGGGCGCAAGTTTGCAATCGCTTCTGCGAAATCCGCTTGCCGAACCATATCTTTTGGGCGTTTCCAACGGCGCGGCGTTAGGCACGATGCTGGCTTTCGTGTTTTTTACGCAGTTTGAATTTGCACGTCCGGTGATGGCATTTATCGGCGCGAGTCTGGCGACTTTCGTTGTTTACCAAATGGCAAAAAGCCGCGCCGGAATGAATGTCGAACGCCTCGTTTTATCGGGCGTAATTGTAACGACGTTTCTTTCGTCAATCATCGTTTTGCTGACTTCTCTGTTGGACGCGGCAAAACTTCGCAGTTTTACATTCTGGCTGTTGGGCGATTTATCGCAGTCGACGATAAATGGATTTTATCTGAGTTTTGCCGCCGTCATTATCGGCACAATCGTTTTGATGCGATATGCGCGGGCGTTGAATCTGATGATGATTGGCGAGCGCGACGCTTTCGATTTCGGCGTTGAAGTCAACAAAACGCGGCTGGCGATTTTTGCAACTTCGAGTTTGCTGGTTGGAACAGCGGTAGCGGCAAGCGGCTCGGTCGGTTATGTCGGTTTGATTGTGCCGCATCTTGTTCGGCTGGCGATTGGCAGCGATAACCGCCTTGTAATTCCGTTTTCGGCACTTGCGGGCGCGGTTTTTGTTGTCTTGGCTGACACGATTGCGCGGGTGGCGATTGCTCCGCGTGAACTGCCCGTCGGTGCGATAACCGCGCTGATTGGTGCGCCGCTTTTTATTTATCTGCTGAGAAAGTGAAAAATGTAAGTGTGCAAAAGTAAAAAAGTTTGGCATCAATCGTCAACCACTTTTTCACATTTTCACTTTTTACCTTTTTCACATTATCAGAATGTTAAAGGTCCAAAACATTACTATCGGTTACGGCGTTTGCAAAGTCGTCAAAGACACTTCTTTCACTTTGCAAAACGGCGAAATTCTAGCAATCGTCGGCGCAAACGGCGCGGGTAAAACGACCTTACTTCGCGCTTTGAACGGAACTTTGCCGTTAATGAAAGGTGAAATTTTGCTTGACGGCAAAATTATAAAAGATTATTCGCGCCGCGAAATAGCACAGAAAATCGCCGTCGTCGCGCAGGAAAACGAAACGAAATTTCCCGTTACGGTTTTAGAATTTGTTTTGTCGGGAAGATTCGCGCACGGAACAGGTTTCGGTTGGGAAACGAGCGGTGATTTACAGATTGCCGAAAATGCTTTGAAAATCTGCGATTTGGCAAATTACAAAAACCGCTTGATGAATCAGCTTTCGGGCGGTGAACGGCAAATAATTATTCTAGCGAGAGCGTTGGCGACACAGGCGAAAATTCTTCTTCTTGACGAACCGACAACGAATCTCGATTTGGCGCATCAAGCAATGATGTTTCGGCTCGTGCGCGAAAGATGCCAGTCGTGCGAATGTTCGGCGATTATCATCACACACGATTTGAATTTGGCTTCGGAATTTGCCGATGAAATTTTGCTTTTGAAAACCGGCAAAATGATTGCGAAGGGAAAGTCCGAAGAAGTTTTGAGCGCAGTTAATTTGCGCGAGGTTTTTGATGTAGAAGTTCTGCTTGACGCACATCCGAAAAGCGGCAAGCCGAGAATTACGGTGGATTTCGGAAATTAGCGTTGATGTTTTTCAGCATCAGCTTGGATTAATCAAAAGACGACGCGCAACGGAAGTTCGGTGAAAGTCCGACACTGCCCGCGCAACTGTGAATTCAGTCATCGGTCAACAGTTATCAGTTATCAAAATAATCAATTGATAACTGATAACTGTTGACTGATAACTGCAAAAGTCAGGAACGTTGCCGCTCGTCTCAATTTATCTCGTTCTGCGATGGGCGGAACTGAGGAGGAATATGAGAATTTTAAGTAGTTTATTTTTGATTTGTTTTTTGGCAATTAATGTTTGGGCGCAGCAAAGCGCGACGGTTGTAGGACAATTAACGGAAAATGGAAAAGTCATTTCAAACACACAAGTTAAACTTGTTTCTCAAGCAAATAAAGGAATCGAGTTGACAGCGACAACCGATAAAGACGGAAAATATAGCTTTGAAAATGTTCCAAACGGAAATTATTGGATAGTTTATTCAGATTTTAACGGTAATGAAAGAAGTCAAGCCATCAATGTTGAAAACGGACAAGTGTTTTTTATAGATTCACCGATTCGTGAAGAAGTTAATATAAAAATCGCTTCAGGCGTTTCGCAGCCGATTGATGAAGTTTCAAAAACTGTCAACATTATTGATGCGCAGGAAATAAAGTGGCGCAACGAATTTTCTTTGACGGACGCGCTGCGAACAATTCCGGGTTTTCGCGTCCAGCAGCTC
>JACCYR010000164.1 GCA_013696385.1 Acidobacteriota bacterium | reverse complement strand
AATACACGGTTGTCCCATTTGACAAAATTATCGAAACGGTGCTGAAAGGCAAAGCTGACGCGGGGCTTCTGATTCACGAAGGTCAACTTTTTTATAAACAAATCGGTTTGGTAAAAGTTCTGGATTTAGGCGAATGGTGGTTTGAGAAAACAGGTTTGCCGCTTCCGATGGGCGGAAATGTAATTCGGCGCGATTTAGGCGCGGATTTGATGAAAGAAGTTTCAAACTGTCTGCACAAAAGTATCGTTTATTCACTCGAAAACCGCGAAGACGCGCTCGCTTACGCCATGCAGTTTGCGCGTGATATGCCGCCGGAACTCGCCGACCGATTTGTCGCAATGTGGGTCAATGATTTAACGCTTGATTACGGGACGCGCGGGCGCGAAGGCGTGAAACTTCTGCTCAAAGAAGGCTTTGAAAAAGGCATTATTCCGCACCAAGTCGAAGTAGAATTTGTCGAGTAATCTGGTTTTTCGCATTCTAATCTTTCCGCTGATTTAGCCAATTGTTAAAATTTAAGCAAATTACTTTCGAGCAGTTGGACAAATTTTTTAGCGGCAACCGAGAGAGTTCTGTCGGTTCGATAAACTACGCCGACGGGACGAATCCAATCTTTTTCGGCTAATTCGACAACCGCAAGTTGGTTGTTTCTCTCTTCGTCCATCACACTTGGATGCGGCACGATTGCCAGACCGAAACCGACTTCGACTGCGCGTTTTATCGTTTCGATATTGTCGAATTCGGCGACTTTGCGGATGCCAACGCCGTAAGATTTCAAGATTTTATCGGTTGCCTTGCGTGTCGGAACATCGCGTTCAAACAAGACAAAATCGCGTTCTTGTAATTCTGTTACTTTAATTTGCGTTCGTTCGGCAAATTCGTGTCCGGGCGGACAAATCAAAACAAGTCTATCGCTTGCCATCGGCACAATCGTCAAACCGCGCTTTTGTTCGGGAAAGGCGACAACGCCGAGTTCGACTGTGCCGTTTAGAACATCGCGGACGACGCGCGTTGTTCTTGAGTATTCCAGATCAATTTTCGCAGAAGGGAACTTGGTCATAAATTCGCGCACTTTCGGCGGAAGTTCGTGCAGACCGACGCTATAGACGGTAGCAACTTTGACCGTGCCGCTGATTTTGCCGACCAATCCGCTCATACTCTCATTTAATTGAGCATAACTTGCCAAAACATTCCGGCATTCACGGTAAAAAACTTCTCCGGCAGGTGTCAGACGCACTTCGCGCCGTCCGCGCACTCTTTCCAGCAAACGGCGTTTAAATTTATCTTCTAGTGTCCGAATTTGCTGGCTGACGGCGGATTGCGTAACAAAATTTCGCTCTGCCGCAAATGAAAAACTTTGCATCTCAACCAAATCGCAAAAAACTTTTAATGTTTCAATGTGCATTTCTTCAGTTATCAGTTATTCAGTTATCAGTCAACAGATTGATAACTGATAACTGATAACTGTAATAATAAGTTTTTCTGAATAAGATATGCAAGAGAATTCATTTTATCTTATTAAAAAAACAAAGTATTATTAAATTAAAATAATTTTTGATTAGTGATTTACGAATTTATCGGTAAAATATTCAAAATATCTAACGCAAGTCCCGATAAAAAATCGAAAATCCGAACGAGGCTAGAAAAATGGCGATAAAATTAAGCAGAACTTTTCTGCTTCGCAAATTACACCAGATAACCGGCGTTGTTCCGCTCGGCACGTTTTTTCTTGTGCATATGTATACAAATTCGGCGGCAATGGGCGGCAATGTTAGTTTTAATAAGCATGTTCAGGACATACATGATATTCCATATCTGCTTTTTGTTGAAATATTCGGAATCTTTTTGCCGCTTTTGTATCATTCGGTCTACGGCATTTTTATTTCAGCTGAAACGCGACCCAATGTTTTGAATTACGGTTACGAGCGCAATTGGTTTTACATTTTCCAGCGCGTTACCGGAATTTTCTTGTTTTTCTTTCTAACGTTTCATATTTTGAATTTCCGTTTTGGGATGATTCCCGGACTAAATTTGACACCGGTTGCGGGAAACGCCAATCAAGCCTTTGCAATTGTCAGGAGTGAATTTCAAAACACTGCTATTTTACTTTTATACATTCTAGGTGTCGCGGCGACGGCGTGGCATCTGGCTTACGGACTTTTTTTATTTGCGGTTGACTGGGGAATTGTTATCGGCGAAAAAGCGCAGAAATATGCACTTTATGCGTGTGTTGGTTTGTCCGTGTTTTTGTTTGCCGTCGGCACAAATGCGGCGGTTGCTTTTGTTACAGAATGCGGGTTGCTGCCTAAATCATTTTGTCGGGAAGCACAAAATAAAAAGATTATTGAATCGCCGCAGAAGTTTTAAATTTGAGAAGCGGCGTAAATTTATTTATGTCGAATTACACGCCTAAAGTCTTGCCAAAAGGGCAATGTAGCAGTGGCTGGATTCGTCAGCTAAAAAATAAAAGATTACTAACAAAAAGAGGTTGATATGCAGTTAAAATTTGCGGATATTTTAGAAGCGGTTGAAGAATTACCGCTTAACGAAAAAGAAGTTTTGGTTGATATTTTGCAGAATCGTTTGATTGAAATACGGCGCAATCAATTAGAAAAAGATATTGAAAACGCAGAACGCGAATTCGAGCAAGGTCTGTGCAAACCGGCGACGGTAGATGAAATTATGCGCGAGGTTTTATCGTGAAATTAGTAATTTCACCAACCTTTTCGCGGGCATCGAAGCGGTTGCTCAAAAGGAATCCGAAATTTGCCGACAGCATCAGGGAAACTTTGGAACTTTTAGAGAAAGATGTTTTTCATCAGCAACTGAAAACGCATAAATTAAAAGGTGAATTGGAAGGTTCTTGGGCGTGTAGCGCGGCTTACGATTTGCGGATTGTTTTTAAGATTATTCAACTTGAAAATACTGAATCAATTCTTCTACTCACAGTTGGAACGCACGACGAAGTTTATTGAAAATTATGGCATCAAAAATAAAAATAGCGGTGGTTGGCGGCGGACTTGCCGGACTTGCAGCGACAATGAAGATTGCCGAAGCCGGTTTCGATGTGGATTTGCTTTCAATTGTACCGGTTAAGCGTTCGCATTCAGTTTGCGCTCAAGGCGGTATTAACGGCGCGGTTAATACGAAAGGCGAAGGCGATTCGCCTTGGAAGCATTTTGACGATACGGTCTACGGCGGCGATTTTTTGGCAAATCAACCGCCGGTCGAAAAAATGTGCGAAGCCGCGCCGAAAATTATTTATCTTTTTGACCGAATGGGCGTTCCGTTTTCGCGCACAAAAGAAGGTTTGCTCGATTTTCGCAGGTTTGGCGGAACGCTTCACAACCGCACGGCATTTGCCGGTGCTTCGACCGGTCAGCAGCTTCTTTACGCGCTTGATGAACAAGTCCGCAAATTTGAAACCGACGGGAAAGTGAACAAATACGAAGGTTGGGAAATGCTGTCCTTAGTTTTGGACGACCACCAAGTTTGCCGCGGGCTTGTTGCAATGAATTTGCAGACGCTCGAACTCAAAGCATTTCAAGCCGACGCGGTGATAATGGCGACTGGCGGACCCGGACTTGTTTTTGGCAAATCCACCAATTCGCAGGTTTGCACGGGAAGCGCGGTTTCGGCTTGTTATCAGCAAGGCGCGAAATATGCCAACGGCGAGTTTATCCAGGTTCACCCGACTTCAATTCCGGGCGAGGACAAATTGCGTCTGATGTCGGAATCGGCAAGAGGCGAAGGCGGACGAGTTTGGGTGCCGAAAAATCAAGGCGACACGCGCCAGCCAAAAGATATTCCGACAGGTGAGCGTTGGTATTTCTTGGAAGAAAAATATCCGGCGTATGGAAATCTCGTTCCGCGTGATATTGCGACCCGCGAGATTTTCCAAGTTTGTCTGGAAGGTTACGGCATTGGCGGTGAAAATCAGGTTTTTCTTGATTTGACGCATATTCCAAAAGAAGTTTTGGATGCAAAACTCGGCGCGATCCTGGAAATTTACGAAATGTTTGTCGGCGACGACCCGCGTTACGTGCCGATGAGGATTTTTCCCGGCGTTCATTATTCGATGGGCGGACTTTGGGTTGATTTCGAGCAGAAAACAAATATTCCTGGACTTTTTGCCGCCGGAGAATGTGATTATTCGATTCACGGCGCGAATCGTTTGGGCGCAAATTCGCTTGTTTCCTGCGTTTATGGCGGCTTTGTCGCCGCGCCTTCGGCAATTGATTATGCGAAAAATGTCGAGCGCGGAAATACCGAAACAAACGGAATTTACGATGCGGAACTGCGAAAACAACAGGAAATCAACAACCAGATTATCAAAAACGATGGCATGGAAAATCAATATCAAATCCATGAAGAAATGGGCAAAGTAATGACCGATAATGTAACAGTTGTCCGTTATAATGACCGCTTAAAAGCGACTGACGACAAATTGCTCGAATTGATGGACAGATACAAAAACATTTCAATCAACGACTCGAATTTGTGGGCGACACAAGCCGTTCCGCACGCCCGGCAGTTGTGGAATATGCTGAATCTGGCGCGTGTCATTACGCTCGGCGCATTAAACCGCGACGAATCGCGCGGAGCGCATTACAAACCCGATTTTCCCGAACGCAATGACGAAGAATGGCTTAAAACAACGATTGCCGAATACTCTGCCGAAGCACCGATTTTGAGTTATGAAGCAGTTGACATCGGTTTAATTGAGCCGCGCAAACGCGATTATTCAAAAGGCAAAGTTCTATCGGCGGCAGCGACGGAAAAAGGCGGCGCGGCGCAATTCGTTCCGCAAGGTAATGAAGAAAAACCGGAAAATACGAGTGCCGAGGAAATTTGGGAAGAAGAAGGCGATAAAATAAAAGACGG
>JACCYR010000157.1 GCA_013696385.1 Acidobacteriota bacterium | reverse complement strand
CCGTCGTAATAAGTTTTAGCCGTTACTTTGATGGTGCGTCCGTTTGGAGTAGTTTCCGTGCGGGCAACGCCGTCGGCATCAAAAGTAATTTGCTGCGCCATATTGGAGGCGATAGTTACCTGATTATTCCTTTTTTCAATCGCCAGCGTTTCCGGCGGAGATAAACGTCTTTCCAGATTTCTTGTAACATTATCCCGTTGATTTGGCGTATAGATATTTGTAGCTCTGCCAACGACTTCTCTTACATTGTCGCTTTGACCGACATTTAAACGGTAGGTTCCGGTTAACATCTGGTCAAATCTGCTCGCCGGTGTAAAAGGACGGTCGTAAATTGTGGTAACACTGTAGTATCTCGATAAAGTATTCAAATCAGTGCGGATAAGTCGCCAGTCGTTTTCCGCTCCGGCGGTGAAACGATAATCTCGCATTACGTTATCAAGAAAATTTGCCCGGCTCAATACTTCCTCAACGTCAGCCGAAGTTGAAGTGCGAGCATCAAATTTTTGTTTCAATCTGTCAGTTGCACTTTCAAAATCCGTGATATAAGCAAAAATTGTTTGTTCACTTCTCGTATCGTTTAAAGCACTGCGGTCAAGCGCGTTATTCATTTCGCGTTTATATGAATCGGTGCGTTGCTCAAGCCGCGTTAAAAGACCCTGAACATCCCTGTCAGCTGCCCGATAAGCCGTGTTTGAAGAATCATTTACCGGAACACCTTCCAAGTTAAATGCAACGTTATAATATCCGGCTAACCTGCTTAAATCGGTTCGCAAATATCCCCAGTTTCTTTGTGTTAAAGCATCCAACCGATTGTTTCTCATAAATCGGTCAATAAACGAAGCTTGAACTAATACTTCTTGGACATCAGCGGCGACGGATTCTCGCGCATCGAATTTTTGTTTTAAATTATCGGTCGCATTTTCAAAAGCGGCAACAAAATCGTTGATATTATCTTCACGGTTCGTATTATTTATTACACTTTGGTCAAGCGAACGATTAAGTGAGCGTTTGAAAGTATCAGTTCTAGTTTCAATTCGATTAAGTAGGAGTTGAATATTACTGTCAGAAACTCGATACGGGCGGATTTGTGCCTGGACGCTTATCACCGTTAATAAGCAAATCGTAAATAAAGCAAATGTAAATAAATTTAGTAATTGCTTTTTCATAATTAATTTTCCTCCATTTAATATGTGTTAATGTTAAATATTTGTTAATGCAAGAATAAAAAGGAGAGTATTTAGGATTTTCTTGCACTCTTTATTATTCGAGTCGCAATAACCGTGCCATTGAATTGCAAATTCTATTCAAATATCTACAAAATTACATACTTAAGAAAAATAATATGTGCTTACGGTTAGTAAAATAAACTTCAAAACGTAGCAATCCAATACATATATTTCAGTGTTTATGAACCGGAAATTTGACTACAAAAACCGAGCCTTTTCCCTTGCCTTCACTTTGTGCTTTAATCGTTCCGTTATGAAGTTTGACAATATGGTTAGTGATTGCCAAGCCTAATCCCAACCCGCCGTAATTGCGTGTGCTTGAGTTATCAGCTTGGTTAAATCGGTCAAAAATATGAGGTAGAAATTCAGGACTAATACCTTGTCCGTTGTCTTTTATAATAATTTGGATATTATCTCCTTCTTGCTTTACCGAGGCTTCCACTTTTCCGCCTGAATGAGTAAATTTAACAGCATTTGAAAGTAGGTTGTGGATGACAATTTTAACTTTATCTTCATCACCCAAAATTGTATGCCCGTTTAGCTGATTATCTTTTATAAATTCAATGCTTTTCTCTCGCGCTTTTTCTTCTATTTCCCGGCAAGAACATTCGAACACATCAGGAAATATGACTTTTTTTCCTTCAACGTTGATATTGCCTGAAATAATTTGCGAGTAATCAAGCAGCTCTTCAACCAAATGCGTCTGCAGACGCAGATTTTTATCAATTTTTTCAAGAGCTAGATTCTTTGTGTTTGCCGAAACATTGTCGGTCTTCAAAATCCTTGCCCATCCCGCAATGGCATTTAGCGGAGTTCTCAACTCATGTGAAACTACCGCGATAAATTCGTCCTTGGTTTTGTTGGCATTTTCCGCCGAAAGACGGGCTGTTTGCTCTTTCTCAAGCAAGGTTTGTTTTTGTTTTTCCAATTCAAACAACTCCGCCGCGGTCGTTTGCAGTTTAGCCCGCGCTGATGCTTCCCAATAAGTCATTCCAAACAATAGAAAGCTGAAAATTATTCCGCTCAACAGAATTAACGGTGTCCAACCAACACTTGACTCAGCCGCAAAAGAAGGTAAAGCGTCATATTTAATTATCCAATTTCTGCCTGCGACATCCAGATTTTTTTGTGCTGAGTAATTTTCCTCCACTGTATTGATAAAACTTGCGGTTGCATTTGATGTGGTTTGTGCCATTAAATTTTCGGGTTTCAATTGACCGTCATAAATTTTTACCGCAATGTCGGAACTTGAAGTTTTTTCCCGCACTTGATCCAAAAAATCACCCGCTCGAAAGGGACTGTAAATGTAGCCGGTTAAATTTTGTCTTCTTTCTTCCAAATTCAGAGGTATTTTGCCATTTTTATAAATCGGCAGATAAATCAGAAAACCGGCTTGCTTATCTGATTCATTTTCCTGTTCGTTTTCCTGTAAGAGAAGAACCTTTGCGCTTGCCGCTGGATCTCCTGTGTCCTTTGCGCGATTTAATGCGTCGCGCCTGTTTTCTTCGGTGGACATATCATAACCGATTGCCTTTTCATTTCGTTCATTTAGCGGCTCAAGGTAAATTATAGTTTGATAAACAGCTCTTTCCGTTTCAGGAAAAATCCTAAAATCCGAATAACCTTCCGCCCTCATTTGCTTTATCAAAGCCTCACGCTCGTCCGGCAGCAAAACTTTGTTGTAACCAATGCCCAACATCCCGACATAATTCTTGTCCAACTCTAAACTTTTGACATAATTGGAAAAAGATTGCCGGTTCAATTTTGCCGTTGACTCAATAAAGCCCCGTCCGCCTTTGAGCAAGGCAATATATAAACCTATTCTATTTTCGACGGACAACTGAATCCGACTAACTTCATTGTTAAATCTTATCGAATCTTTACTTTTCGCGCTTTGATAAAAATTGTAGGTTACGCCAATCGTAATTAAAATAGAAACCAGCAAAATCAGATAAGGAAAATTTGCGGTCTTCTCATTTTTTTTTATTTTCTCTAAAATCTTTGACACAACAATTACTTATTCTTCTTTATTGACATAATATACGTAAGAAAATTGCTTACTTCAATTTAAAATAAGCAAACGCAATAGCCGTGCCGTCTCGAATTTGATTGGAATTTCAGATAAAAGAGGATTTATAAACTAATTGTCTTCATGTTTTTGGTAATTTGTATGTTTACTTCGCATATTTGTATGAATATATTATATAAATGTCTTAAATTGTTGCAGATATGACCTGCTTTTTAGATAGTCATTTTATATGAAAAACTTACAAGTTCTGTGTTTATTAGCTTTATCCAATTGGCATTAATTTTGCTTAGTCTTTATCTTCTTAGTAATTAAAAATCTAATCAAAAGATGAGGAAAAATTGTATGTCAGAAGAAAATAATACGGGAAACAATTTAATCTGGGCGATTACCACTTTGATTATAGTAGCTATAATCGCAGGTGCTTTGTATTATGGTGGTGTTTTTAACAATAAACAGGAAAGAAAAGTTGATGTAAATGTTACCGTTCCTGGTGCTGCAAGATAGTAAAACGGACGGCATTTCTCTCTTAATTTCCAACTACCTAAGAGTGTTCCGCCAAATAGGAACACTTTTTTCTGTTCAAAAAATTAACTAAAATTTTTCTTCGAGATTGTGTCGTTTAATCATTCCGTAAAGTCTTGGGCGATAAAGTCCTAAAAGATTAGCGGCGGCTTGTTTATTACCATTTGTTCGTTTTAATGCGGCTAAGACTACGCTGTTTTCAATTGAGTTAAATACATCTTTTTGTTCAGCACCATCTTTAGGTTCAGGCAATTTTTCAACAATAAACTTCCCAACTTCGTCAAATAATTCTTCACCCGACAATTCTTTTTGGCTTAATTTGCTATTACCGTTCTTTTCTATCTCGGTTTTTGATTCATTGGCTGCGGCATTGTTATCATATGAACTTTCTTTTTTTGTAAAGTTCATATACGAAATCGAATTATTAAGGTCTTTTGGTATATTCAGTTCGCTTATCTTGCCGGTTTTGGAAAGCAAAATTGCTCTTTCAATGACGTGTTGAAGTTCGCGCACGTTGCCGCGCCAACTATATTTAAGCATTTGGTCGTAGGCTATTTCGGAAAACTCACAGTTTTTCTTATATTTCTCTGCATAAACCTGCAAAAAATGGTCGGCGAGCATCGGCACATCATCCATTCTATCTCGCAGAGGCGGAATTTTTATCTCAATGGTGTTAATACGATAATACAAGTCCTCTCGCAAACTGCCGTCCTTTATCGCCTCAAATGGATTACGGTTGGTTGAAGAAAGAAGACGAAAATCAACCTCCTGCGGTTTGTCGCTTCCAACGCGGTAATAAATTCTTTCTTGCAAAACCCGCAATAATTTCGGTTGCAAACTCACTGGCATTTCGCCAATTTCATCTAATAAAATGCTCCCGCCGTTGGCGCGTCCGAGAAATCCTTCCTTATCGCCGGTTGCGCCCGTGAACGCACCTTTCTTATGTCCGAAAAGTTCCGATTCAATTAAGTCTTTTGGCAATGCCGAACAATTTAATTTAACAAATGGTTTTTTCGAGCGATAACTTTTGTAGTGAACCGCGTTGGCAATAACTTCTTTTCCTGTGCCGGATTCACCAAGAATAAAGATATTTGCATCTGATTCGGCAACGCTGTCAATCATCTCAAAAATATCCTGCATCGAACGGCTTCCGCCGATGACTCCTTCGTATGATGTCCGGCTCGAAAGTTTCCCGCGTAGCTCTTTAATTTCAACTGCTTGTTTTTTGCGCTCAACAGCTTTTTCAATTAAAACCAATAGTTCTTCAAATTCGATCGGCTTTTCGACGTAATAAAATGCGCCGGCTTTGGTCGCTTCTATTGCTTTTTCTGTCGAACCAAAACCTGTAATCATTATTATTTCGGTATCCGGCGCGAGTTCTTTGCAGCGGCGAACCATTTCTATCCCATCAAAATCAGGCAAATTTAAATCTGTCAAAATAATATCAAATTCATTTTCTTCGACAATCTTCAGCCCTATTTCACCACGTTCTGCAGTTTTGACAGTAAAACCCTCTGCGTTTAACTGAAATTTCATCAATTCCAGTGTCGCCACATCGTCATCAATCAATAATGCTTTATTTGCCATACATCTCTTCAAATTTCCTACGCAGAATTTCAAATTCTAATAATCAAAAAATGTTTGCATTTGAAATATTTTAATGGCAATTGAAAAAACCAAATGCCAGCAGAACCTAGTGTCAACTATAAAATATTGTTTTTTAATTATTCTAATTTTACTAATTATTTGTATTATTTTGATACTACAAATTCTATAAGTGTTTTCAAAAGAAAGTTTTATTTTCCTTAAGCTGTTTATTTGCTCTAATTTAATTATTTGGCACACTAATTGAAATGCTGTTTGCCAAGATGTTTTTAATTATATAGTTTCTATAAAAAGAAGCAAAAGGAGAAAAATTATGTTAGAAACAATTATCGTTATTTTGGTTGTGTTGTGGTTATTAGGAGTGTTAACTAGTTTCGGTGGAAATTTAATTTGGTTATTACTACTTATTGCAGGAGCTATCTTAATTTTTAGATTGATGCAGGGCAGAAATATTGGTTAGCTTTGACATTATAAACTAATCATCAATAATCGGGATAAATTTGAGCTTTTTTGTGTAAGTAAATACCTCGATTTCGACTGTGGAGATCGAGGTATTTTTCAAAATCTTTGTTTTGTTTATTTTACTTTTATAGTATTTACTTTGAGCAGACTTTACGACATAATGACATATTTAGAATACAAACTATACCTGCAGATATGAATTTTAATGAAAAATTTATGCGGAGAAACAATATGGAATTTATTCCTGATATTCACATCCAAGAAATCTTAAAAAACGTATTTACGTTTTTCGGAACTTTATCAGAGGAAGGATATGTATTAAGTTTTGACGGTAAAATTTTTGATAAAATTGATACTGATCCTCAACTTTTAATCGGTCATAAATTTTCCGAAACCGTCTATTGGCAATCATCTGAATATATTTCACAAAGAGTTGACAAAGCAATTGAGGAGGCGGTAGAAGGTAAAAACACAAAAATTTTAGTTGATTTTAGAGTTAGTGCCAACGAAATAATAAATATTGAGCTTTATTTGCAGCCGCTTACCTCAGATATTGAGAAATCTGAACCGATAATTTTCTTTTGTGCCAAGGATGTAACCAAACGCGAACAAGAAATAGAGCATTATAAAGAACGCAGTGAACATTTGTTGTATGCAGCTGAAAATGCGGAAATTGGTTTGTGGTATTGGAACTTAGTGGAAGATGAAATATATTCAACGCCTAAATGCAATGAGCTTTTTGAAGTTCCCGCGCACGATATAATTACATTGGATTCGATTACGGAAATAATTCATCCCGATGACCGTTCACGAGTTAGAACGGCACTCGAAGAATCACAAACACAGGGCAGAGAGTATAATGCTGAGTTTCGCGTAATTTATTCGGATGGCAATATTCAATGGCTCGGCGCACGCGGAAAAACGTATCTTGATAAAGACGGAACTCCAAAGAATATGATGGGAGTTATCAGAATAATAACCGACAAGAAACTTGCCAACGAAGAACTTTCTAAAGTCTATGACCATGAGAAAAAAGCCCGCGACGGAGCCGAGGAAGCTAATCGCGCCAAAGATTTTTTCCTCGCCGTCGTTTCACATGAACTGCGTTCACCGCTCAATGCGATTTTAGGCTGGACCAAAATTTTGTTGACAAAAGAGGTTGACGAAACAACCAGAAAAAATGCGCTTGAAACAATTGAAAAAAGTGCGCGCTCACAAGCAAAATTAATTGATGATTTGGTTGATTCAGCTAGAGTGTCTTCCGGCAAGTTGCGGCTTGAATTTCGCTCGTTAAATTTTTATGAAGTAATCAAAACCGTCTATAATTCGTTCAAACCGTCCGCCGAAGCCAAAAATATAGATCTTGAATTTTCAGCTGACAAACAAGATATTCAGGTATTTGGCGATATGTTTCGTCTGGAACAAATTTTCACCAATCTTCTTTCAAACGCTCTTAAGTTCACATCATCAGGCGGCACTATCAAAATCAATGTTCAAACCGAAAAAGATGCCGTAAAAGTTACTGTTCATGATGACGGAAAAGGAATCAATCCAGATTCATTGCCGAATATCTTTAAGCAATTTCGACAAGGCGACGAAAATATGTCGATTGAACAGAGCGGTTTGGGACTTGGTTTATCAATTGTTAAAATTCTGACGGAAAAGCATAACGGAACAATCTTGGCAGAAAGTGAAGGCATCGGGCAAGGTTCAACTTTTACGGTTACTTTGCCTTTATGTGGTTCACAAACCGCTTTTTTGGGTGAAGAAGTAAAAGAAATTAAATCAGATACTAATAAATTATTAAGTGGTATTAAAGTTTTGGTTATTGAAGACGATCCCGATTCACGCGAAGTTTTGCAGCTCTATCTTAAACAAAGCGGCGCAAATGTCGAAAGCGTGGAATCGGCGCAAAAGGCATTGATGTTGCTGCGTGAATCATCCGATAGTTTGCCGGACGTTATTGTGTCAGATTTAGCGATGCCAGAAGAAGACGGTTATTCATTGATTGAACGCATCCGAAATTTACCAGTCGAAAATGGTAGTAAAATTCCTGCTCTTGCCTTGAGCGCATTTGCTTCAAATGACAATAAGCAAAAAGCCTTTGACGCTGGTTTTCAGAAATATCACACGAAACCTTTCGAGCCGGATGAAATTATCAAAGATATTCAGGAATTGGTAAAAAAATAAAAAATGTCCAGAGCTTTGATAAATTTTAAGCAATCCAAATCAGGATATTAAACTTTGTAACTTTATTTTTAAGCAACAGGCTTTATCAGTCTAATTTAGGAAATCACATCCGATTTTTTATCTATTCCGTAAATTACCTTTCAGATAGCTAATCTTGGTCGCCGGAATAAAGCAACACTGGAGCGGCTTTGCTGGCATCAAATTTCGGATTAACTTTTTTATTCTTAAAATTAAAAATTGAAATAGGCTCGGCAATTACATAAAGATTGTTGTATGAACCGAGTTTGTCCAACCACAAATAAGAACTCGTGAATTTCTTCGCATTGCTTCCATAACCCGCACCCAGAGCAAGTTCTGATGCAATAAACCGCGTGCCTTTTTCATCTTTGACAAAAAAGTGCAGCGCGATTGACGAATCTGTTTTTGGTGCGGCTAATTTCCAACTAAGTTGTTTCGTCTTTAAATCCAAAACTGCCTGACTAATTACCGGCGAACCAATATTCGATTCTCTTATTTCTCGTTTCATTTTCCAGCAGGATTTTGCCGGAGAATACGTCGGCACAGAAACTTCCCTAACGGTAATAACACTAAACATTGCGTAAATAAAAGCCGTTGTTCCGATAATAAAACTAAAAAGAATAAATCCAGCGATGTGTCTGTTCATTGTTATACTTCTCCTTTGCAAATTTCTTATATAACGATATTAAATCAATCGCTTGCACAAATGCAAGAAAATTATGAAAATCTTGCTTCTATTAAATGCTCTTTCTGCACGCCGAATCTTTGTGTTAAATGCGGATAAGTTTCATACTCCGTTTCTATATTTTCGATTTCGAGAAACATTTCTGCTTCGACAATTGCTGTTATTGAACCTTCGATTTCCATGTAAAGTCCGAATGGAAGCTCATCCAACACAATTTCTACATCTCGAAAGTGCCAAGTTTTTCGGCGTTTTTCATAAACCAACGCTTTTGTAAAACCGAGATTTTCGATAATTTTTTCGATTTCTGACGCTTTTTCGACACTTGTTTCGTATTCGATTTGCTGTTTAAAAGCCAAAGAATTTGGAACCGGTTCTTTATAAGTTAAAATTGTTTTGTCGTTAATTTTACGCACGCGCAAAACGGCATGTTTTTCGTCCAGAATCCCGCCGCGATAAAGCGTGTTTTCTTCAAAATCTTCCCCGACGAACTTAGCTTCTATTTCTTTTAAATTGATAAAAACTTGCTTGCGCTCTTCGGCATTTAAACGATATTTTTTTTCAATCTCAATTGCCATTTTGCCCTTTCACTTTTTAATTTTTATTTTCCTAGCTTTGCCGAATCCATTTCCAAACCTCAGGAATTGTCGCCCGCTTTCCATACATCAACATTCCGACGCGATAAACACGCGCTGCAATCCAGACTAAGAATGCTATCGCCGCGCCGTTCAACAAAACCGAAAGCGCAATTTGCCAGAACGGAGGCGTTTCGGCAATTATTCTGACCGGCATTGTAATCGGCGCAAGAAACGGCGCAATCGAAACCCAAAACGACACGGACGAATTCGGGTCGCGGATAACGGCAAAACTCAAATAAAAACCGATGACCAAAAACATTACGGGAAACATCGCAAACTGGCTTCCTTCTTGCACGGTCGTAACCATCGAACCGATAAGCGCGTAAATCGTCGCGTAAATAAAAAATCCAAGAAGAAAAAAGATAAAAAAATAAACGACCGTCAGCGGCGTGATGTCGGGAATCGAGATATTCATTCCCGCCGCGCTCATTTGCGCCAAACCAATTCCGACCAAAACCAGCGCGGAAGTTACCCAAATTGCAAGCTGCGTCAAACCCGCCAGACCAACACCGACGAGTTTGCCCATCATCAATTCAAACGGTTTCGCCGACGAAAAAAGGATTTCGGCAATCCGCGTTTCTTTCTCTTCGACGACCGCCGCCAAAATTTGCTGACCGTAAATCAGAAGCGTGATGTAGATCATCAAACCAAAAATAAAAGACGCTGCAAAAATGCCTTCGCTGTCTTTTTCGTTGCCTTTTTCGCTGACGGTTTTAACGGTCAAATCAACATTTTGGCTTAGATTTTTTAACTTATCTTCGCTGATGTTGGCATCGGCGAGCCGCTGTGAACGCACCGCGCTGTTGATTGCATTTCTAAGATTAGAATTAGCTATTACGTCGCCGGCTTTGCGCGAAAAAAATTCAAACGGTTCTTTAGGCGTGTCATAATTTTGCGGAATGATTAAATATGCGTCAATTTCCTTTGTTATGATTTTGCCGTTAAGTTCGCGTTTGATTTGCTCAATCGGTTTTTCTTCCGCCGCATATTCGACAAAATTGAAACTTGCACCTAACTGTTCAGTGGTGCGCTTCATTTTTTCGTCCGACGGCGCAGTCAAATCCTTCAGCGAATCCTTTTGTGCTTGTTCGGTTTTTTCCGCAGATTTTTCCCTTGAAAGATTTTCCCTGATACGCGGCGCAATCTTTCCCGTTTGGTCAACGATAATAATGCGCGTTGCTTCACCTTTAATGGAGAAAATCAACGCCGGAACAACTGCAAAAGCCGCTGCCAAAACTGGAAACAGTAAAGTAGCAATTAAAAAAGACCATTTCAGGACGACTTTTTTATATTCGTGCTTAACGACTGCCAGAAATTTTTTCATTGGTTTCCTTTTACTTTTTCAATGAATATATCATTAAGACTAGGTTCAACTTGTTCAAACTTTGAAATAATCGCGCCGTTTTCAATTAACTTTTTCAATAAAAATTGCGCGTCGGCGTTTTCGGCAAGTTCAATTTCTTTTTCGTCAGCGTGTTCGGTAACTTTCGCCACTAAAGTTTTATCTTCTAAAACTGATTCGCCGCCCGCCGCACGGAGCGCGATAAGATTTTTTCCAAAACTCGCTTTCACCTCGCGCAGTGTTCCGCCGATAACTTTGCGCGATTTGTTAATCAAAATTATGTCGTCGCAAAGTCTTTCGGCAGTTTCCATCAAATGCGTCGAGAAAATAATCGTTTTGCCCTGCGCTTTGAGTTCAGCAACGACTTCAATCATAAATTCAACATTCACCGGATCGAGACCGGAAAACGGTTCGTCGAGAATCAGCAAATCGGGATTGTGCAAAACAGTCGAGATAAATTGGATTTTCTGCGACATTCCTTTGGACAAATCGGTTGTTTTTTTCTTTTTCCAATCGGCAAGTTTCATCCGTTCAAGCCAGTAATCAATTCGTTTGTCGGCTTCCGTTTGCGAAACACCTTTGAGCGCGGCGAAATAACGCAATTGGTCTTGCACCTTCATTTTTTTGTAAAGCCCGCGCTCTTCCGGCAGATAACCGATACGATTCTGTGTTTCGTTGGAAATTCTCTCACCGAAAAGTTCGA
>JACCYR010000115.1 GCA_013696385.1 Acidobacteriota bacterium | reverse complement strand
CGTTTTTCACCGGCTACAGACCACAGTTTTATTTTCGGACAACGGATGTTACGGGCGTAGCGCATTTGCCAACAGGAGTCGAGATGGTGATGCCGGGCGACAACATTCAGATGGAGATTGAGTTGATTGCCCCGATAGCAATGGAGAAGGGCTTACGCTTTGCCATTCGTGAAGGCGGGCGAACAGTCGGAGCCGGCACGGTGTCGGAGATTGTTGAATAGGTTTTCGGTCTTTGGTCTTTGGTTTTCGGTCTTTGATTTATAGCACAAGTAAGCAAAAGAAATCAAAGACTTAGAACCGTAAACCAAAAGCCAAAGACCAAATATAAAGAGGTAAGAAGTTATGCCGAGAGATAACATAATTTTGCAATGCACGGAGTGCAAAGAACGTAACTACGTAACGACTAAAAACAAAAAGAACACGCCCGGAAGGCTTGAACTTAAAAAGTTTTGCAATCGCTGCCGTTGCCACAGGCTGCACAGAGAAAATAAATAAATTCATTTTCGATTTTAGATTTGCAATTAGGTAAGGAAAAAGAAATTTCAAAATCGAAAATCGAAAATCGTCTTAGGGGTATGGTGTCAATGGTTAGCATGTCGGTCTCCAAAACCGTAGGTCCGGGTTCGAGTCCTGGTACCCCTGCCATTAAAAAATTGAGGAGATAAAACAGTGTCGGAAGCAGTTGAAACCTTAGATAAAAATAATAGGGAAAAAGAAGGCGTTGGTGAATTCATTCGCAATACGCGCGAAGAATTGGAGAAAACCACCTTTCCTTCTTCCGATGATGTAAAAAACACGACCATTATTGTAATTGTCAACGTCATATTTTTTGCTGTTTATCTTTTTTTAGTTGACCACGCCTGGGTCTATATTTTAGACGGCTTGACTTGGTTAATAAATAAGATTGTCGGAATATAAGGATTTTTAAGATGAAGCAGTGGTATTTTATCCACACCTATTCGGGACACGAAAATAAAGTGGTCGAAAGTCTGAACGCCCGCATCCGCGATATGGAATTAGGCGAACTGATTACGGAAGTTTTACTGCCGAAGGAAACGGTTGTCGAAATGCGTGGAAATAAGCGCATCGAATCGTCGCGGATGTTCTATCCAGGTTATGTTTTGGTTGAAGTCGAATGCACCGAGCAAGGACGGATTCCCGACAATGTTTTCCACGCAATAAAATCTACGCCTAAAGTTACAGGGTTTTTAGGCGGAAAAAGCCCGACACCTTTAACGCAGGCAGAGGTTGACCAAATTGTCCACAACATTGAGGTTGCCACCGAAAAACCGAAACCGAAATTTTCATACGCGATTGGCGAAGTAGTTCGCATGAAATCCGGTGCGTTTGCAAGTTTTACGGGCAAAGTCGAAGAAATCAACGAGGAAAAAGCGACTTTGAAAGTAACCGTAACGATTTTCGGACGTGCTACGCCGGTTGAACTCAGTTTTTTGGACGTAGAAAAAGTTACGTTTGCAGAAGAAGAATAAATTTAGTGAATAACTAAAAGTGAAAAGTGAGAAATAAAGCATTCACTATTGACTATTCACTATTAACTAAACAGTTATGGCTAAAAAGATTACAGGATATATCAAATTACAAATTCCGGCGGGAAAAGCAAATCCTGCGCCGCCGATTGGTCCCGCGCTTGGACAACACGGCGTAAATATCATGGAGTTTTGCAAAGCGTTTAATGCAAAAACGGCAAATGACGATCCGGATATGAAAGTTCCGGTAGTAATTACGGTTTATGCCGACCGTTCGTTTTCGTTTGAAACCAAAACGCCGCCTGCCGCCGATTTGCTTCGCAAAGCGTCAGGTATTGCTAAAGGTTCGGCAACAGCGAATAAAGCGAAAGTCGGAACAATTTCGCGTTCACAGATTGAAGAAATCGCCAAGAAAAAAATGCCTGATTTGAACACGGCAAATCTTGAATCGGCAATGAAAACAATTGAAGGCACGGCGAAAAGTATGGGACTTACGATTGAATAAATTTTCGATTTTAGATTTGCGATTTGCGATTGGTTTTGTAAGTTAGCAAGTCTGTAATAAAGGGAGAGATTGATTTTCGAGAGCCGAAAAAAATCGCAAATCGGCAATCGCAAATCTAAAATCTCGATAGAACCTAGGAGATAAAATGAAAAGAGGAAAAAAATATCGTGCGGCTTTGGAAAAAGTAGAGCCGAACAAGAAATATGATTTGCCGGAAGGCATCGCAAAAGTAAAAGAAATTGCCTTTGCAAATTTTGATGAATCGGTTGAATTGACAATGTGGTTAGGCGTTGACCCGCGAAAAGCCGACCAGCTTGTGCGCGGAACAATTATTTTGCCGCACGGTTTGGG
>JACCYR010000100.1 GCA_013696385.1 Acidobacteriota bacterium | reverse complement strand
TCTTATCATTTTTTTGGTGGTTTGCTCGGACGAATTTCGATTTTGCTTGGCAAAGCGCGTGATTCCATATTCAGCAAATCCAAAACTGTTTGTGCAATATCTGCGGGTTGAAGTTGCCAAGATTGTTCTTTGCTCGGCTTGTCGCCGCCGAAATATGTGTTGACCGAACCCGGACAAATGTAGCTGAGTTTGATATCGTCTTGGCGAACTTCCTGCATCAAGGCTTCGGAAAAACCGTTTAAGCCGAATTTTGAAGCGTTATACGCCGCCATTCGCGGATGCGCGTTTTGTCCGGCGAGCGAAGAAATGTTGATAATGTAACCGCCGCCGCGTTTTTTCATCAGCGGAATCGCGTAATGACAAGCATAAAAAACGCCGAAAAGATTGGTCTGCAAAGTTTGCTCAAATTCCGTCGCCGACATTTCTTCGACCGTTTTACCGACAATGCCGATTCCGGCGTTATTCACCAAAATATCAATGCCGCCGAAAACGCGGACGCATTCGTCAAGCATCATTTTTACTTGGCTTTCGCTTTGCACGTCGCAAACTTCGCCGTCAACTTTGCCGTGTTCAGAAAGTTTTTCCAGAGCGCGTTTGATTTCCGTTTTGTCCCGCGCACAGATAAAAACATTTGCGCCCGCTTTGAGCAGAGATTCCGCAATTGCAAAACCGATGCCTTTTGTTCCGCCCGTTATGACGGCAATTTTATTTTTTATATTCATCTTTTAATTTATTCTTTGCGCGTGCGCCGCTCGGTCCTTTTTTTAATCCTCGGCGCGTTTTTTCTTGCCAATTCTTTCCAGAGAATTGTTACGCTTTCGTCAGCATGTTTTTGGACGATGCGAAAAGCGACAATTATGTCCTTTCGTTTATCAAATGCAAATTCGTTGTAAGTTACGCCTTTGATTGTCTGAAAATATTTTCCCTGATAGGCAATCGAGCGCAAAACAAAAGTCGTATTTTCAACGGTATATAAACCGCGTCGGTATAAAAAACCGCTTTTCTCTATTCCTTTGGTCAGCTGCCGGTCAATTTCTTTAGCTTTTGCATAATCAACTTCCGGCTGAAAATTTACTAAAAACTCCAATCCGTTGGTTTGCAGCGTAACTTTGTCGAGCGGCACATTGCCAATATTGACAAAAATCCCGTGCAGAAAAATTCCCGCCGCTTGAAAACTGTTGTCGGTAAAAATTAAATCTGCCAGACGCGGAATACGGTAACTGTCAGTGCGAAAAGAATAAGAAAACCCCGCGCCCGGCATTGTATATTTCAGGCATTCGTCAGTTGCCACGACGATTTTTGTGTTTTCGGCACAACCGACATCTGCCACTAACTTCGTCAATCCGGTATTCGGTTGACGGAGAAATCCGGCATATTTTTCAAACAATTCAGGCGACGGAGCAATTTTCTTTAATTCATCTTTGGTCGCTTTGCGATAAAGCGAGTTGATACTGTGAGATACGCTTGCTTGTCGGGAAAATATCTGAGCTTCTAAATTAAAACTCGCCAATAAACACAATAATAAAAGTAAAAAGCACTTTTTCATATAAATTCAGTTGTCTATAATTTCTTCTTCAGAATTTCATTAACAACTTTCGGATTTGCTTTGCCATTTGAAGCCTTCATCACTTGCCCGACGAAAAAGCCGAAAAGTTTTTCGTTACCGTTTTTGTAAGCTGTAACTTGATTTTGATTTTTTTCGATAACTTCGTCAATAATTTTTCCGATTGTGTCTGAATCGGAAATTTGTTCAAATCCTTTTTCCTTAATTATTTCGTCAGCAGATTTGCCCGAATTAAACATCTCGACAAAAACTTCTCTTGCCTGATTATTGTTGATTTTGCCGGTTTCCAAAGTCTTGATAAGTTCAGCGAGATTTTCCGACGAAATAGGCGAATCAAAAGCCGTTTTACCGGAATTATTCAGTTCGCGCGTCAGTTCGCCCAAAATATAGTTTGCCGAAATGCGCGGATTGTTCGACGCTTTTGCCGCTCGTTCATAAAATTCCGCTAAATCTTTTTCCGAAACAAGCTGCGAAGCGTCGGAACGCGATAAATCGTAATCGCTCATAAACCTTTCCAGCATCGCGTCAGGAAGTTCCGGCATCTCGGCTTTGACCCGTTCGATAAAATCAGCCGAAACAACCAACGGCTGTAAATCCGGTTCGGGAAAATAGCGGTAATCATGCGCGTCTTCCTTGGAACGCATAATGCGCGTTTGCTGATTTTTATCGTCCCACAGGCGCGTTTCTTGATTAACGGTTTCGCCCGCTTCGTGCGCCGCGATTTGGCGTTTAATCTCAAACTCAATCGCCTTTTGCATAAAACGCACCGAGTTTAGATTTTTCAGTTCGACTTTTGTTCTAAACTCTTTTTCACCGATTTTTCGCACCGAAACATTTGCTTCGCAGCGCAGATTTCCTTTTTCCATATCGGCATCCGACGCGCCAATCCATTGCAAAACGCGGCGAATGTGATTGACGTAATCATACGCCTGCCAAGACGAGCGAAAATCCGGCGCGGTAACGATTTCCGCCAAGGGCGTTCCGGCGCGGTTTAAATCAATGTAAGAATACTTATCAACTTCCGGCAAACCTTCGTGAACATTTTTGCCCGCGTCTTCTTCGAGGTGCATCCGCTCGATGTGAATCGTCAACGGTTTCCAATCGCCGGCGCGTCCCGATTCGTCGCGTTCCGCCGTCAAAATTGTCAGTGTCCCGTTTGACGAAAAAGGTTTATCGTATTGCGAAATTTGATAACCTTTCGGCAAATCGGGATAAAAGTAATTTTTGCGCGAGAAAATTGAAGTTCCGTTGATGTTCAAACCCAATGATAACGCGGCTTTCGCGCCCAAATCAACGACTCTTTCGTTTAAAACCGGCAACGCGCCCGGAAGTCCGAGACAAACCGGACAAGTATTTGCGTTCGGCTCGTCGCCGAAATTTGCCGCGCACGCGCAGAAAATCTTCGTCTCCGTCGCTAGTTGCGCGTGAATCTCCATTCCGATAATTGCTTCCCAACCGTTTTTCATAAAATGTTTCCAGTAAAAAATAAAACGCGAAATTATGTCTTTATCATAATCCGCGTTCCAGATAATTTCAAAGGCTTAAAAAATCTAGCCGTATTCGGGCAAAGATTTAACATTCCATTCTGTAAATTTAATTCTAAAAACTCAAACTTAAACCGGCGCGGGCAGTTCTGCCCGCCGTGCGAAAACCGTTTTCGTAATAATCATAATCAAAAAGATTTTCGATTGTGCCGAACAAACGGAAACGCAGTTTTTCATTGTTTGTCGGAATTTCATAACTTGCCGTTAAATCGGCTTTACGATTGCCGCCGAAGCGATAAACGTAAGTTTGAAAAGTAGTGTTGCTGAAAATTGGCGCGAGATAATCGCTGGTGGCGAGAAAGTCGAAACTAACAGTCAGACGTTTAATTCTCTGTGTAACGACGACTGTAAATTGATGGTCTGGAACGCCGTAGGATTTTCTATCAATGCTCACAACGGTGGTAGGCGGCAGAAATGTCAAACGTCGAAAATTTCTGACATCGCTGTTTGTATAGGTATATGACAAAAATAGATTGGTTGAGTTTGTCGGTAAAATTTTCGCACTAAATTCACCGCCGCGTGAGAAATGCCTGTCATAATTGTAGTAAGCCGCACCGTTAAAATCATCGGTCGGAAGATACGTGATTTCATCTTTTATGCGCGTGTAAAAATACGTCGCAGAAAGTTTTACGCGGCTTTGCAACAGCGTTTGGTCAATGCCGCCGTCGAAGGCAATTGAACGCTCAGGTTTTAAGTCGGGATTTCCGATAAAGGTAAATCCGCCGAGAAAAAAGAAAGAACCGAATCGTTCATAAAGCGACGGAACGCGATAACCGTTGCCGACGTGGGCGCGGATTTTTGTTCCGGTTGATTTAAGGAAATAAGAAATCGAACCGTCGTAAGTGTAAGAATTCGGCGGCGAATTAGGATTTTTAAATCTTGCGGGAAGAATTGACGCGCTGAACGCCGGAGTTTCGAGCGAGAAAAATTGGGCGCGGAAACCGCCCGATATTTGAAGTTTATCGTTAAAAAATCCGAGCAAATCCTGCACATAAAATGTATTGCTGCGCTGTCTGGCGCGGGTCGTGAAATTGTCGGTATTGTTGGCTGAAATACCATCATTGCCAAACTTTTCCCATTCGTATTCGTAGCCAGCCGTAATTAAGTTATTCGAGTTCGGTGTCCAATTAAAATGCGTGTTGAGCGTGTGGATCTGCCCGTCAAAAACGCTTGTTTGCGCTCCGCCAAATGGTTGAAATCCAATGCCTAAAACGCCGTTTGTATTTTTTCGGCTCGTCTTCAAACCTTGATATGTCGCGCTGAAATTCAAGCGGTCGGTAATGATTTGATTCAAGACAAGCTGACCGTTAAAGAATTGTGATTTCTGAAAATTGTCAGGGTCGTTCGTGTCGGGAATAAAGTTCGCATTTCCGCGATTCAATTGCGAAATCGGTATTCGGTTTGCGTAACGGTTTAGTTCGGAAGGTGAAAGCGGAACGGCGCGAACAATCGTCGTGCTTGAAGTTGGCAAAGTTCCGATTGTATCGGGACTTGAATTGAGTTTTACAAAAGCGTCGGAAACATAAATGCGCCCGGAAATACTTGTTTTTGAAAATGGACGATAGTCAATTCTGCCGTTGACATTTGTGTTGTGCGCGTCGTCG
>JACCYR010000083.1 GCA_013696385.1 Acidobacteriota bacterium | reverse complement strand
CGCATAATGCAAGCACTCGGAATGGTTGAATGTTTTGGACTCGTAGCAATGATTGAAGCGGCGGACACGATGGTTAAAGCCGCGAATGTAACGCTTGTCGGTTATGAAAAAATTGACGCGGGGCTTGTCATAGCGATTGTGCGCGGCGAAGTCGGCGCGGTCAAGGCGGCGGTTGACGCGGGCGCGGCGGCGGCGGCGCGAATCGGCACGGTTACGGCGGTTCACGTTATCCCGCGTCCGCATTCGGAAGTTGAAGACGGAATTTCCGTTTTGAAAACAGGCGAAACGACACGCAAGAAAATTTCCGGCTCTGTTCCCGAAAATTAGAAAGCGAAAATTTTCAAAGTAAAAATTTTCAAAGTAAAAAGTAAAGATAAGGTTTCATCTCTTGAAAGTTCGAGATTGAATTTAATTCTGAACTTTTCACTTTTCACTTTTTATTCGGTTTTTGATTCGGTTTTTGCAAACTCGGTTTTGTGTTATCGCCTGAACGAGTTATGCCGGAGCGTGTGATGGCAATGCGCTTTTCTTTATTTGCGCCGTCGGCAATGACGATTTTGAGATTTCTGAAAGTGCCGTCCTGAACTTTATTGGTCGGGCTGTATCCGATTGAATATTGGGTGCGGAGTTCGTTGGCAATTTCTTGGGCAATGCCGTTTAATTCGCTGAGGTTATTTGGAAAATAAACTTTGCCGCCGGTTTCGGTTGCCAATCGTTCGAGAAAAGCCTTTGCCTTGCCTTGCGGACTTTTGCTGATAAATCCGCCTTCTTTGCTCAATTCGTTGACAAAACCGATGACAAAAATCTGCACGTCCGATTCACGCAAAAGTTGGTAAAGTTGCGGTTCTTTGTAAAAGGAATCGCGGTCTTCGCCGTCGGAAACGAGAATCAAAGCGCGACGTTTGAGATCATTACGTTTTTTTTCGTAAGTTTCAACTCTCTCCGCCGCCAAATAAACCGCATCAATTATCGCCGTTTGTCCGCCTTCGATATACAGATTGTCTAATGCGTCAGTCAAATCGGTTTTGTTGGATGTGAAATCCTGCTCGATGTTGATTTTATCGGAACTGACGAATCGAATAATACTCGTTTCGTCGTCAGGACGATTTGTGCCGATGATTATCTTGCCGGCTTCGATAACTTTTTCGAGTTGGAAACGAAGCGAACCTGAATTGTCAATCACCAAAGAATAGTTGGTCGGAACTTCCGATTTTGAGAAAAATTCTATCGGCTGCAAAATACTTTCTTCATAAACTTTGAAATCCGCCTGCGTCAAATTGTTAATCGCCCGATTGTTGCGGTCAACCACGCGAACGTTCAAATTAACGAGGTCGGTGTCAATTTTGATAATGTCGTCTTTATCTTCAATCGGCAACGGCGGCGGTGTGCCGATTGTCGGTGGTGTCGGCGAAGGGATTTGTCGCGGACGCTCAGTTGTCGGCGTGGTTTGCGCGGTAGTCGTTGAAAAGTTGTAAAAGGCAAAAGTTAAAGCGATGCAGAAAACAAATAGTAAAATAGTTTGTGTTTTTCTTTCCATTTTTCTCTCAATCCAAAATGTGAAATTCTAACGGTAGTTCGTGGTTGGCGTGGCGTAATAGCCTTCACGTCCGCGAACAGTTAGACGCGGCAAACCGCGCGGAGGTTTGACCTTAGTTTTTACTTTGTGCCATTTTCCGTCCGGGTTAAAATCGTTCGGCGTGAAACCGACTGAGTATTGATGGCGAAGTTCAAGTGCGATGCGTTCAAAAATTTCATCGAGTTCGACATCGGTTTGCGGATAAAATGCTTTTCCGCCCGTAACGCTGGTCAGTTCATCTAAAAATGCCTGTCCCTGAAGTCCGTCGGAACTTGAACTATCGCGCCCGTCGAGAATGCCGACGGCATAAACCGTAACGTCCGATTCTTTCAATAAACGACGAACTTCGCCAAAATTATAACGCGAAGCATTATCCTGACCGTCGCTGATAATTAAAAGGGCTTTTTTCTGGCGAGTTCCGGTGGTAACTTTCTCGATTCCCAAATAACAAGCGTCGTAAAGCGCGGTATTATTTTTTGGCTGCACCAATGTGAGTTTTTGCAAAACCGATTCGCCGTCGCGGGTGCGGTCAAGCAAAAGTTGGGCGCGGCTGTTGAAAGCAATCAAAAAATACTCGTCGGACGGATGGCTGGTATTGATAAAACGTCCCAAAGCCTTTCGCGCTTTGCCAATTTTCTCACCACTCATCGAATCCGAAACATCGAACAAAATTCCGACTGACACAGGCGCGTCGGCATCGCTGAAAAATGTAATCTCCTGTTCTTGATTGTTGTCGAAAACTTTGAAAGCATCCTTCTTCAAGCCTGAAACGTAACGTCCGTAGAGGTCGGTAACAGTCAAAGTAAGTGTCACCAAATCGGTTTTGACCTTAATCGCAGTATTCGGATCATCTTCCGTAAGCGGAGTCGGCGACGGAGTTTGAGCAATCGCGGAAAAAGTCCCGAACAGAAAAACCAAAACTAGAACATTCCACCGATGCGCGATGCACGAGCGACTGACATTTAAAGATTTTTTCACAGCTAGATTTCCCCCTTGTAGGTTTATTATATTCTATGTAACGAATTTTATTTCTGCAAGATAATTTTTTGATGTGAGTAAAATAAAATTAGTTGGTTGCCGATAAAATGTTTATTGAAAGGTTAGGTTTGTTTGCAACCTTTGATATTAAAATGCGTGATATAATTCTTACGTCCTTTGTCCTTTGCCAATTGAAATTAAAGTTAGTTATGAAAACGCATCCAACTTGCGAAGGACAAAGGACAAAGGACAAAATAAAAGATATGGCTGAATTTATTTGTCGTTTAGGAACGCCTTCGGGCGAAATTTTGACGCGCATTGTCGAAGCGGCGGGCGCAGGCGAAGCGCGAAATCGTTTGGAAGGCGAAGGCTTTCGGGTTTTTGCCGTGTCGTCCACCGATAAAGGTTTGTCGGCGATTTTGCCGGGCGGCACGGGCAAAAAAAGTAGTGTCAAGCAGGCTGATTTCTTGTTATTTAATCAACAACTTTCCGCACTTTTGCGGGCGGGCATTCCGGTTTTGCAATCAATTAGTCTATTAAAAAATCGCTCGGCATCGTCGTCTTTGCGGGTGGTTTTGGCGGATGTCGAAGAAAAAATTAAAAGTGGTGTGCCGCTATCGGAAGCCTTTGAAGCGCAAGGCATTTTCCCGAAGATTTATGCGGCTTCGATTCTGGCGGGCGAAAAAAGCGGCGCGTTGGACGAGGTTTTGTTGCGGTTCGTAACCTATATGAAACGAAGCGTTGGCGTGTCGAGAAAACTGCGAAGCGCACT
>JACCYR010000062.1 GCA_013696385.1 Acidobacteriota bacterium | reverse complement strand
CGGATATGAGAATGAACTCCAATGTGATGGTTGATTCCATTTCGAAAGAAGATTCTTATCCTCTGCGTGATGCAGCAATTTCCGCACTTGCAACGCAAAAAGATATGCGAGCAGTTCCGGCTTTGCGCTTAGTTTTGCCAGAGGTTGAAAATTGGCAGCGCGGTAATGTCGTCCGGGCGTTGCTGGCAAGTAACGGATTTACTGTTTCCGAACAAATCGAAGCACTGGAAGTTGTTGCCAAAAATATAAATCTGTCTGAAGTAAGGACGATAACAAGTGCTGACATGTCATCAAATATAAGGATGGAGTCAGATATAGTAATGGATGCACCGCCACTACCGATTATGGCAAATACAAATGTGATGAGAAAAGATTATATGAATATGCCGCGCTCATATAATCCGTCAGATATAACACATATGTTGGGAAATTATTTGGTTTCCGCTTCCGAAGTCAGCGACGCGCTAGTTGCGGCTTTGGTTGAGCGCATCACTGAGTTGGACACGAAAGAACCGCAGCTTGCTTTTGCCTTGCGAAGAATCATTCAAGGTTGGCAGGGCGCGGGAGTTAATAGGCTGATGCTGAGAGATTTGAAAAACGGTAAAGCGGACATAAATGCTATTGTCAAACTCTTGAGTTTGAGGAAAGAATTGCGCGAAAAACAATCTAACGAAGTTTATGACCTACGAAGCGGCGGCAATTCGACGGCACTCGGCATTGCGGCATGTCTGCTGGAAAACAATAACGAATATGACGCGATTCTGGCAGGCAATAATGCCGAAAGTAAAACGGCGATGCTCGGTTGTGCGCGGTTGATTCGCGCCCGTCTGCCGATTCGGAAAGTTGCGGAAAATCTTTCAAGCCCGAACAAACTGCTCGCGCTCGCGGCGGAACGCTATCTTGAATCCGAAGATTCGCCCGAAGCACAGGCGTTGGTGTTTGCACTATATCCGAATGAAGCCAAAATTCTTGGCGCAACCGTCGCTTTTACGCCGGGTGATGCGCCTGCCATCATCAGTAATTTTTTGGGTGAACTTTTTGCGAGTGTTAATGATTCCTTTGCCTTTTCGCCGGATTATCTGATTTATGAAGGTTATGGGAAATTTAAAGAAACCGAAAAGAAACTGCAGACCGAAGTCAAAGAAAATCACGAACTTTTGGGCATTTACGCTTATGACGGTAATTTTATCCGAATTTATAAGAACAAAGCGATTTTCAGTTGGGAGGAAGATGAAGCGCGTTACAATGAACGGACATTAACCGAAGCAGAGTTTAATAATATCAAAGGTTATCTGGCTTCGCAGAGAATCAACGAACTTGCGCCGTTTTTGTCCTATTGCGAAGGCTGCGAGAGCAAAGAACTTTTGACGCTCGGTCGGCAAGGCGGGCGGCGTATTTTTATGCGAACCGAGCGACCGCCAAATTTCTTTGCCGAACTCAACCGGATGTTTGCCGAGATGCGAAAACCGTCTGCCAAACTGCGTTATTGGCTGGAAAAAGACATTGCCGGTTTGGAAATTCTGTTTACCGACAAAAATTTGCAGGCGCGGACGCTCTGGAAAAACGGCAGTGATTTCCGTGTGCTGCTTGACGATACGGAACGGCGGAAACAAATTGATAAAGAACTGCAAAGGCAGGACGAAGCCGACCAGCAAAGCGACGGCGAGGATTATGAAAAAGCGGAAGGGATAAGCCAAAAACGCCGCGCACAGAGAGAATTTGAAAATTCTGCGTGGTATCAAGTTGGGAAAGATAAGCTCGAAGGTCTCGTCGCCCAACCGCCGCAAATCGAATATCTGCCGGTGCGCGATGGTTCTCCGGTAACGGCGACAAACAAACAATGGAAAGCGAGAACGCCGAATTTTGAAATCAGGACGGACAACGAAGGTTTGTATAAAAAGAGCCGCGGGCAAATAACCAGAATTCTAAGCGGATTTTACGACCAACCGGTAGTAACGCCGAACGGACGCTGGGCGATAGCTGCAAAATACAGCGAGGAAGATGAAGGCATCATTCCGGTGCGTGTCAATCTGCTGACCAATAAAGAATTTAAGATTAAACTTAAAGATCATCCAAGATTCGAAGCCGTTGCCTTTGTTCCTGCAATTGATAAAGTTTTGGTTTTTGCGGGCATTTATGATTATGAATATGGGGAAGAGTCAGGAAAACGCGGCGACTATTTTCTGCTCGATGCCGAAACGGGAAATATGCAGGCGGCAAAAGGCGAAATTCGCCCGCTGGCACAACAAACTTTTCGCCCGCTTCAGCTGACTGCCAACGCGGATGAATTTTGGGCGGCGATTCCCG
>JACCYR010000059.1 GCA_013696385.1 Acidobacteriota bacterium | reverse complement strand
TTTGCTCGTTCAAAAACTTTAGTTCAATGTTTTCGGGCAATTTTTTGGGCGTTTCAAACGGCTCTAACTTAGCCAAAGCAAATCCCCAAATACCGAAACTCGGCACGGTTGTTTGATACGGTTTGACATTGAAACCGGCGGCTTCGAGCGTTTTGATAATGCACCAGTAAGATTTTCGCGCAATCAAGGGCGAGGTTGTTTGAACCGCAACGGCTGAATCGGGTTTGAGTTTCGCTTTCAAAAGATTGTAAAACCGCGTCGTATAAAGTTTGCCCAAGGCAAAATTATTCGGGTCGGGAAAATCTACGATGGCGATGTCAAAAGATTCGGTTTGATTGTTGTCAAGCCAAACAAAAGCGTCGGCGTTTGTTACTGATACTTTTGGATTATCGAAGGAATATTGATTTAATTCGCCAAGCGCGGGAACGTGCTTTGAAACGCTTGTCATTTCGGGGTCAAGGTCAACGAGTTGGACGCTTTCAACCGACGGATATTTTAAAATCTCGCGCAACGCCAAACCGTCGCCGCCGCCTAAGACCAAAATTCGCTTCGGATTCGCGCCAAACGCGGCAAACGCGGGATGAACCAATGCTTCGTGATAGCGATATTCGTCAAACGAGTTGAATTGCAGATTGCCGTTCAAAAAAAGCGCGTAACCCGTTTTGCCTTTGGTTACAATAATGCGTTGATACGGTGAACTTTTCGCGTAAATTATATTGTCCGTAAAAAGCGCGTCTTCGGCTAAAGATGTCAGATAATCAGCTTTAATAAAGGCAATCAGAAGCAAAACAATAATGATAAACCCTTGAACGCGCAAAAGATTGACGTTTTTCTTAATCAACGGCAGCAGAAGCCAAGTTCCCCAAATGCCGACTGCCGCATTAAGCATACCGAAAAGCAAAGAAGTTCGCGCAAGTCCGAGTTTTGGCACGAGAAAAAGCGGGAAAAGCAAAGATGCGACGAGTGCGCCGATGTAATCAAAAGCGAGAACGCGCGAAACTAAATCTTTGAAATCGAGTTCGTCTTTGAGAATCCGCATCAGCAGCGGAATTTCCAGACCGACGAGAGTTCCGATGCCGAAAACAACGCCGTAAAGCACAATACTGAAATAAGAAAGTTTGGCGAAAGCGAAAAAAAGAAGCGGCGCGGAAAATCCACCGAGAACGGCGACTGCGAGTTCGATTTCGACAAATTTTTCGGCAATATTTTTCTCAATAAACCGCGACAGCCACGAACCAACGCCCATCGCAAACAGATAAATCCCGATGATAAGCGAAAATTGCGTAACCGAATCGCCGAGAACGTAAGAAGAAAGCGTTCCCGCCAAGAGTTCGTAAATCAAACCACAGGTGGCGATAATAAAGACGTTTAGGAAAAGAAGCGGTGTTCTGTTCATAGAAGTCAGAAGCCAGAAGTCAGAATACAGTAAAACTTCTGACTTCTGACTTCTCTAAATTAGCCGTGAATTGCCGCCGCGATAATTATTGCAATGCCAATCATTATCGAGCCGATGACAATGCCGAGCGCGACGTTCTGGTCTTCTTCAATTTCCTTGCGAATCGGGAATATCCGACTCAAAACAGCATACGCAATGGCGAAGAAAACCAAGCCGATAAAAACAAAAATCAGCGTCGTTACTAAAACCTCAAGCAGTTGGTCAAGTTTGACGATAAAAGCAAGCATATTTAACATTATTTTCCTCCACGAAAACCGGTATAGATAAACGGCATTCCAAAGCGTGAATTACTTCCCGAATTGGCAAATTCCCAACCGAACCAAGACGAAGCCAGATAAAACAGAATAATGCTCGTTCCAAAAAGTATATAAAGCGTTTTTTTAATCATAATTCTTCTGAGTTCATTGAGTTTATTGTGTAAAATTCTGTGAACTTTCAACGAACTCTACGAACTTCCAAACATACTCTCGCTCCAACGCCGCGATTCAAACGTGATCTTGCGAAACAAATTCCAAAACGGCAGAATTGCCAATAACACAAACGACAGGCAAAAATTCACGCCGCGCGTTACATTCTGCTCAACCTTGACGGTAACGGGCATCGGTTGCTGAAAGTTTTGCCAAGTTCCTTCGAGCCGCAGCATATATTTTCCCGCCGGTAAAGACGAAAGCGTCGCGTCCTGCGACTGCCCGCCTTCCGTCCAACTTCCGTCGCTGTCCGTGCCGGAATAATACTCAATCGGAATATCAACGGATTCGACCTCATTGTTCTGTTCATTGACCAAATCTACATCCAAATCCGCCCAAGAATTATCGACCGGCGCGGAAGCTGTAATTTTCACATTGCGGTTGGCTTTAATTTCAAACGGCTGCGAAAAAACGGTTTGCGCTGTCGTTTGACTTACCGTCGGGTCGAGCGTTAATTGCTGCGATAGAGCCGTGCTGGAAAATCCGCTCAACAAAATCATAAAAATCGCCGCAATCAGCAAAATGCCAAGCAAAACAAAGCCCGCTTTGATATAAAATCCGCCTGTAAAAGGTTGATTTGGCGCAACGTTCCACGGTTTTGGCAAATCAGCTATGCCGAACGCTTTTTCGATTTCCGCATTGGTCATATAAGTTCCGAGCGACCAATTTACTTCATTTGGTGTTACTTCTTGCGAGAGCATCAATGGCGGCGCGACAAAATCGGCGGCGCGGACGGTTTCGCCTTGCTCAACGCGCCAGTAAAATTCGCCTTTGACATATTCGACCACGGCGGGCGCGTCTTGAAAAATTTTATAAGTTTGACCATTATATTTTGCCGTTGATTTTCCCAAAGATTCATTAACTTCGACTTCCGCCGCGTTGACCGGCTCGACAAAATTCCAATGATTATCGGAATGAACCAGCCAGCGAAAACCGATGTTTGGATTATAAAGCAGATATTCATGCCAGAAATATTTTACGCCTTCAATCGTAACACTTCTGACAACCGCACCGATGATTTTAAATTTTACATCGCCCGCAAAAGTTCCTTCCGCGCCGATTGGCAAGACAAATTCGTGCGGCGACGGCGACGGATTCAAGACTTTGAGAAAACTTAAATTGCCTTTATTTACGTCAAGCAGCGAGTTGCAAAACGGACAAGTTACGCGCTCGGTTTTGTCGGGCGCGGCAAGTTCCAGACTGCCGCCGCAATTCGGACAGCCCATTGCGCCGACGGCAACCCGACGCGCTTCGCGTTCTGCCGGTCTTGCGTCCTGCAAACCGATGTCGGCAAGCGAAACTTGCTGTCCGACAAAAACCCACGGCGGATTTTCGCTGTAATCAATCGTGCCGAAAGCATTGCCTTTGCCCGACAAATCGGCGTAATTGCTCTTTTCGTTCGGCGTTAATTTATACGGAATTTCGCCGTCCGCCGCAACTGATGTCGCCGTGCTTTTTTCCGTTACCATCAACGGCGTTTGGCTTGGAATTTCCGCAACCGCTTGCCCAAGCTGCAAAGATTTAAACGGTGGCAACTGCGTGTTTTCGGGCAAAGGCTGGTAAAAGGTAAAATAAAATTTGCCTTGCGCTTCGGCTAACCAGCCGACCCAGCCGTTTGAAAACGTCGCATACCATTCATCCCAAAATCCGCCGAGTTCGTGTTTTAACTGAGCGCGTCCCGTTAGTTCAAATTTATGTCCTTTAAATTCGCCTCGCAAACCAATTTTCAAAGGCGATTCGAATTCGGCGATTTCCGCAACTTTGCCCAAATCGTCTAAACCTCTATCGGTTCGCGCCACGGCGGAACGGCAAAACGGACAGATGAGAACAATTGTTGAGCCGGATTTAAACTCAATCGGCGCGGCGCACGATGGACAAT
>JACCYR010000050.1 GCA_013696385.1 Acidobacteriota bacterium | reverse complement strand
ATGCCGGTTTGGAAAAGTTTTTTTGAAACTTCAAATCGGCGGATAAAAATTTTTGTTTTGGTTTTATGGGTTAATAAAAAAATATAAGAACGGTCGTTCTTTTGCATTATGCTTTTAGCTCCTTTTTATGATTTCGCGCCGATACCCCGAAAGATTCAGCACGCGGAATCACGAAAGTACAGCCAAACGGCGACTGACGCGAAACCTTACAAAAGTGTTTTAATTTAAAAAATAAAAACACTCTCTTGGGGGATTAAATTTTCACTAATTGTTCGTTTATTTTTGAACGGTAAGAAAGAAGGTATCACAAGCCGTTACAAAAAACAAGTATCCCGACTACTTCTTGTAACGGCTTAATTCTGAGATTGAAACAAAATTTTACTCTCTGGCTTTGCGGTTTGCCTTGAAAGTTCGGAGAACCATTAATCCGACTCCGATAAAAAGAGCAACAAAAGCCAAAATAACAAGCAATTTAATCGCTGTCGTCAGAAAACCGATTAAAGCGATTATTTGTTTTAATAATGTAACAATAAGGGCAAGAATGGCGAAAATACTTCCCCATTTTCCTGCGGCTTTTAACCAAAATGACATAATAAAATCCTTTTCAACACTACTGATTTTCTACAGGACAGTTATGTTTGTAAAAACATTTATAACCGACCTGTTTCTATAATACAAGATTTCCTACTTGTTTTTCCACGTCCTAATGCGTGTTTGAGTTTCAAAATTATTGTTTGAATCGAAATCTTCGGAACGAAAATTTACATCCTGTAACGCGCTGACAAAGGTTGGCGTGTCGGTTTGGTTGTCATAACTTGCCCTTGTTTGTTCAGTTTTCTTTGTTTTAAAAACATAATAGCGCAAAAAATAAATGCCTAAACCGATGAGCAGAACGGGCAGAACAAACCGCATCAAAGGACGGAAATTAAAAAATGTCTGCAAGACAAACGACCCGCCGAGAACCGTCAAAACAACGCCCCAGAGTTTTGGATTATCGGAAAATCTCTGCACAATAATATCTTCCGCGCCGTCCGGCGTTAAGCCTGAGCGCAGAAGCCGCGCCGTGCGCCACGAATCAAGCGCGGCAAAAAGCCACATTCCCAAAAATCCTAAAACAAAAAGCGGCATTCCGCCTGTTAAAATCGCCATCTGAAAAAGTCCGACAAACACGGCAAAATAAACCAACGCCTTCATTGTCTGACCGTTGTAAGCTGCGCCAAGTCCGGGACAAATAAGCGATAGAAGCGTGGCGACAAACGGCGAAGTTTGCCGTTTAACAATCGGAATATATGAAGATTGACGATGGTTTCGCAGAAGTTCAACGCCCGAAACGATACAATCCTGACAATAAGGAAAGCCTTTAATGCGGTGGTCACACGCCGGACATAATGGTTTCCCGCAGCCGTTACAGCTGACAACCGCTACATTTTGATTGTGATAGGCACAATTCATTATTTATTTTCCTCGCTGACAAAAGCTCCGCTGATTGGTTCTTGGTTTGGTTTTTGTTCAATAATTTTTCCGCCGAGCATAATATCCGCGCCTTCTTTATATGTTTGTCCGGCAAGTTCAAAACTCTTTTGATACATTCCGCTGATCGAACCGTCGGCGGAAACCGTTTGACTGAAAATCAAAGCGGCAAACATCATAATTAAGGCGACGGGCGCAAGCTGCGGCATCGGAATCGGGAAATTCAAGCCGCGAATCCATTCCATTGCCTGTGCAGCCCACGACGGGCGGACGCTTTGTGCTTTTTGCGTGCCAATGGTCGCTTGCAGAATTTTCGCGTTCAATCCGGCAGGAATCGGCAGTTCGTCCATTTTATAAGTGTAGCAAGCGGCGATTGAGCGCACGACTGCGCCTGGCAAATCCGTGCATTTTTCGCACAAAACGGCGTGGCGTTTCCAACGGTGAAAAACAGGCGCGGGCAGAAATCCGTCGAGATAATCGGTTAGATGTTCTTCAAATTGTTCGCAAGCCATCGCCGTTTCCGGTGCGGTCATTGATAAAATTCTCGCTTCAAGATGCGTCATCGAAGTTTTCGGCGGAGAAATTTCACGGCAAATTTGTAAAGCATCTTTGACTTCATTTAAAAGCGCGTGGCACAATGGGCAGCGCAAGGCGTGAGCGGCAACCGCTTTGTGTATCGGTCGGTCGAGGCTTCCGTCCAAATAATCTGTCAGCAGTTCCTCGAACTCCGAACATTGTAAGATTTTTTCATCCTTGTAATTCATATAAATTTTCAATTTTCGATTCTCGATTTGCAATCATTAAAATTGCAAATCGAAAATCGAAAACTTCCTAAATTTCAACTACTCTCATCCGCCGCAAAATCTTTGCCAACTCGATCCTGCCGCGATTGATGCGCGATTTGACTGTTCCTTCGGGAATTTTCAAAACCTCGACGATTTCCTGATAACTAAGTTCTTCGATATCGCGCAAAATCACGCAGGTTCTCAAATCGGGCGGCAGTTTGTCAATTCCTTCCTGCACCTGGGCGCAAAGTTCACGGCGTTCAATATCTTTCTGCGCTGAAGTTCCGACGGCGCGAAGATGAAACGTATGCTCTTCCACATCATCGGCGTAAGTGTTTTGCGGATTGCGCTGCCGATGACGGTAATCGTCAATTATCAAATTTCGCGCCAGCCGCATCAGCCAATTTGCCAAATCGCCCTGTTTCGCGTCGTATTGGTCAAGCGTTTTGTAAATCCTGACAAAAACCTCCTGCGTCAAATCTTCCGCCGCCTCGACGCTCGACGTAAAACGATAAGCAAGATTAAAAATTCGGCGCGAAAAGCTCGAAACAATTTCCTCCCAAGCCACGCCGTCTCCGGCGCGACACCGCCGCACAAGTTCCGCGCCATTACTTGTCGCTACTGCTTTTAATGCTTCCAACGCTCGTTTCTCCAATCAGCAATCATCTTTTGCCTTAAAGCCGCAAAGCTCAAAAAACTTGCCCTGTCAAACTGTTTTTACGAAAGGCGAAAAAGAAAAGTTCCAAATAAAAGTCAGAACTTCAAACTTGCAATTTCAAAAAATTACGGTTTAATGGCAACATCCCATGGCGCATTTCCAACCTTGATTGCTGCAAATACTTATTCTTGTTATCTCATAAAGTTTTAAATTTTAGAAAAAAATCTACGTGAATATTTATTTTTTCTCTGTATTTCTGAGTAAAAAAACTATATTGGAAAATTATCCATTGTAGTTTTTCAATAAAATACTGTATCTTTTGTCTTTGCTGCATATTTAACGGAACTGTAAGTTATGCACAATTTTATTGATACTTTTTGAAACGGAAAAGAATTATCCACAAGGCGGGTAACGAGCGGTTTGCGAAAATCTATAAAATTTATACTACTGTTTTTATTTGCTGTTTTTATTTTTTGGTTTTTCGGGCGTAATCTCGATTGGCAGGAAGTCAGCCAAAGTTTGCGAAAGGCAGATGCCTTTTATTTAATTTTGGCGGTTTTGATAATCTGTCTAGGTTATTTGCTGCGGGCGATTCGTTGGAAGGTTTTGCTTGAGCCGATAACCGAAACTTCGCTCAAAGAACTTTTTGCGACGACGACGGTTGGGTTCGCGGCAGTTTTTCTGGTCGGGAGAATGGGCGAGATTGTGCGCCCGATGTGGCTGCCGATGCGCGACAAGCGTGTGCGTCCTTCGGCGGCACTAATAACTTTAGGTGTTGAACGGATTTTCGACCTTGCTTCGCTGGTCTGTTTTTTCGCCGTCAATTTAATCTGGTTCACTGTTCCGGCAGGACGCGAAAACGAATTTGCTTATGTCAAATTTGTTGGTAACCTAATGTTGGTCGGTATTTTCGTCGGTTTTTTGGGCTTATATTTTTACCAGAAATTTTCTGCTCGTTTTATCGCGTGGGCGGAGAAAGTTACCGACAAAAAATTTGTTCCGCGCCGTGTCAGACGGATTTTTATCAGTCTTTTGAAACAACTTGCCGCGTCGTTGCAGATATTGAAGAATTGGCGCGAAGTTACAGCGGTTATCTTTTGGACGATAATGCTCTGGCTGGCGATTGCCATTCCGACTTGGCTCGTTCTTCTGGCATTTGATTTACCGCTCAGTTTCAGCGATTCGCTGTTTGTCATGGGTTGGGCGGCAATCGGTTCGCTCGTGCCGACACCGGGCGGCGCGGCAGGCGCGTTTCACGCGGCGACGGCGGGCGGTTTGATATTTTTGAATATCGCCGCAAATGATGCGGCGGCAACCTCGATTGCAATGCACCTTGTTTATTTCGCGCCTGCCGTCCTTTTCGGGATATACTATTTCTTACGCGGCGACATCAGCGTTGCGCGTTTTAAAAATTTGCTTTCCAGCGAGCAAGCGGTTGAAGAAGTCGAACACGATGAGAGTCAGTTATCAGTTAACAGTCCACAGTCATCAGTCAACAACCGATATACTGATAACTGATAACTGATAACTGATTATGAAATGTCCATTTTGCGGATTTTTAGAAGACAAGGTCGTAGATTCCAGAGAAGCCAAAGACGGCGATTCCATCCGCCGTCGGCGTGAGTGTCTGCAATGCAACAGGCGTTTTACGTCATACGAAAGAATTGACGAAATTCCGTATATGGTCGTCAAAAAAGACGGCAGACGCGAACCATTTGACCGCAATAAAATTTTGGCGGGCTTGCTCCGCGCTTGCGAAAAACGCCCGATTTCCGCGCCGCAACTCGAATCAATCGTTGATTTGGTCGAAAAATCCGTTCAGGATTCGCCCGACCGCGAATGCCCGACCAGCGAACTCGGCAAAATTATTATGAAACGCCTCAAGGAACTTGATAAAGTGGCTTATGTCCGTTTCGCGTCCGTTTATCTCGAATTTGAAGACGTTTCCGAATTTATGACCGAACTCAAGTTTTTAGTGCGGGCGCGGGATAAATCAGCCAAAAGAAAGACAAAAGTAAAAAGACAAAAATAAGCCGCAGAATTATTGCTGCCGGAAAGTGATTTTACTTTTTACTTTTACTTTTTTTACTTGTTACTATCTTTTATTATGTTGAAAACTAACCGAAGTTTGTTTCTCTCTTTTTTTATTTTGTTCTTTTCCTTAACCGCTTTCGCGCAGAATAAATTTGAAGGCTACAATCTTTTTCTCGATGTGCCGGACACGCAGAAAGCCGCAACCTGCGCTCTGCGTTATTCAGCACCGACAACCGACATCACCATCACGGATTTAAATCGTTCAACGCCGATGAAACTTTCATCGTGCGGCGATGCAACCGCGCGAGTAACCCAGAGCAATTCTTCAACGGCGGTGATGCGTGCCAGTTCAACCAATTATAAATGGTGTTTTAGCGGCGAGGACAAAAGATACAGAATCAGTTTTAAAGGCGATAGTTATGTCGGGCAGGTAACTTACGATTGGATTGCCACGCCCGAAACGCCCGGCATCTATAACATTAAAGATTTTGGCGCGGTTGGCGACGGCACAACCGATAATACAACCGCCTTTAAAAGCGCGATGGCTTTTATCGCCTCGCGCAATGGCGGAACTTTGCAGATTCCCGAAGGTGATTTTGTTGTCGGTTCAACGGTTGCTCTACCGTCCGGCATTATTATTCAGGGCATCAGCGGCATCACGACCGGCGCGCCGACTAACAACGTCGTCAAGGAAAATCCCAGCCGAATCCGGCTTAAAGGCACAAACCGCGCTCTTTTCCGCATCGGCGAATGTGTCGAAAATATAGCAATCCGGGATCTGGAACTTTACGGCTCAAGCAATGAAAATACTTCTGGTATCGAAGCGGTCGGCGCGTTTATGTCGTCGCAGAATTTTTATTTCGAGCGCGTCGTTTTTAATAATTTTAATCGCGGATTTTATGCTCACGGCTTGCCGATAACCACCTTTGCCTGGCAGTTTGACTACGTAAAATTTAACCATTGTCGTTTTGTTTATAACCGCGATGCCGGAATTTATTCGGACGTGATCAACTCCGATTGGAAAATCGAAGGAAGTATGTTTTTAAATCCAAAACGCACGCCGCAGCAAAATGCTAACTCAATGCACTTTGAACACGCCGGAGATATTTTGGTTTCAGACACTTACGGCGGCGGTTTTACAAACGCCATCGGCGGTATTTATCTTGACGTAACTGACAGCGCGGCTATAACGGTTATCAATTCTCAAAGCGAATCAATGACCGCCGCGTTGGTTTATAACGGCGCGGTGCTGCCTGATGCCGGTGATTATTCATATCCGATAATGTTCGTTAACAACATTTTTGATGCTCCAATTATTTTCAAAGCCCGCCGCACATTTGTTTCAACCGGCAATCTTTACGGACCGAAAACATTTAGGACTGACGAGCGTTTGCGGGTTTATTCGACAGGCGACCGTTTTTGTTATGACGGTTACACTTTGGGTTGTCAAAATGCTATGTCGTCAAATAATTTTGATAAAGCGACGGTGGTATTTATGACCGGACAGCCGGATGAAGGAATGGTCAAAGGTCGCTCGACATTTTTCGGCACGGACGTTCAATTCGGCGCAATGGTGCAGATGCCTTCGCTTTTGCAAAACGCGCTTCCCGCCGGAAAACCAAACGGTTCAATGGTTTATTGTTCCGACTGCCGCCGCGACACTACGCCGTGTCAAGCGGGCGGCAGCGGCGCACCGGCGATGGTCGTCGGTAATCAGTGGATCTGCTTATAGAAAACTTCGGGCATTTAGTAGCTGACAATTGAACTTAACAGTTTTTCTGCGGCTTGCTGTAAATTTACTGTTCTCACAATCAAAAATCTCAAATAATCCGGCAACAAACGCTCATAATTTACCTGCGATTTTACCCGAACCGGCGAAATTAAACACATTCTTTGAACACATCGGTTGGCTGTTTTTGTAACAGCCGTCAACCACATAGATTTCTCCAAAAATTGAATTGGAAATTTAAGACTGAAAATTATCGGGAAGTTACTTTTTTCCAATCTCTTGCAAAGGTTTTGCAGGTTGCTAAACAGGCTATTTACCTGTAAAATAATAATGTATTTAAATCGGGTGGACTTCCGGATTCTATCGTATTCACGCCCTTTTACAACAACTCAAAAAACAACGAAATTTCAGAAATTATTATTAAGGAAAAACAAATGGATTCAGTATTGGAACGCAATCAGGTAAATATCGAAGACGAGATGCGGCGGTCGTATCTTGATTATGCAATGTCGGTCATCATTGGACGCGCTCTGCCGGACGTGCGCGACGGCTTAAAACCCGTCCATCGCCGCGTACTTTGGGCGATGCAGGAACTCGGCAATTATCACAACAAACCGTATAAAAAATCGGCGCGTGTCGTTGGTGACACAATCGGGAAATATCATCCGCACGGCGACACGGCGGTTTATGAAACGATTGTCCGAATGGCGCAGGAATTTTCGATGCGTTATATGCTCGTTGACGGGCAGGGAAATTTCGGTTCGATTGACGGCGACAACGCGGCGGCAATGAGGTACACCGAAATAAGGATGCAAAAACTTACTTCCGAACTGCTGGCGGACATTGAAAAGGAAACCGTAGATTTTCAGCCTAATTATGACGAATCTTTGTCTGAGCCGAAAGTTTTGCCAGCGCGTTTTCCCAATCTGCTGGTCAATGGTTCGGAAGGCATCGCAGTTGGGATGGCGACGAAAATTCCGCCACATAATTTGACTGAAATTGTGACAGCGACGATTGAACTCATCAGAAACCCGAATATTACGATAGATAAACTTATCGAAATTGTTCCGGGACCGGATTTTCCGACCGGCGGTTTTATCTACGGGCGCGAGGAAATTCACCGCGCTTACCGCGAAGGTCGCGGAATTTTGCAGATGCGGGCAAAAGCTGCGATTGACCGCGTTGGGCGCGGAAATACGGAGCGTGATGCAGTTGTTGTAACGGAAATTCCGTATCAGTTGAACAAATCTCGGTTGATTGAGAGAATCGCCGAACTTGTCAATGAGAAAAAACTCGACGGCATTTCGGAAATCCGCGACGAATCAAACCGCGAAGGTATCCGTGTCGTCATTGAACTCAAACGCGATGCCGTGCCGCAAATCGTTCTCAATAAACTTTATAAATTAACGCAGCTACAGATGTCTTTCGGCATTATCAGCATTGCGATTGTCGACGGACAGCCGCAGGTCCTTAATCTCAAACAGATGCTCGAAGCGTTTATTGAGTTTCGCCGCGAAGTCGTTCGCCGCCGCACCGAATTTGAACTTAGGAAAGCAAAAGCGCGGGCGCACATTTTGGAAGGTTTGAACAAGGCGATTGACGCACTCGATTACATTATTCCGCTAATTCGCAACTCGCGTTCGCTTGACGAAGCAAAAGCGTGGCTGACGGGAACATTTACGACGCTTCACGAGGTCAGATCTTGGCGCGGCGCGCCTGCCGACAAAACGCTGGCGGGATTTTTGAAAGACCTCGAAAAAGTTGTCGGCGGTTTAGCATTCACCGACATTCAGGCGCAGGCGATTCTTGATTTACAATTGCGCCGTCTGTCGGCTCTTGAACGTCAAAAAATCATTGACGAACTCGAAGCAATTCTCAAATTTATCGGCGAACTCGAATCAATTTTGGCAAACGAACAACTGCTTCGCCAAGTCATCGTTGACGAACTCAAAGAAGTCAGAAAAAACTTCGGCGATGAACGAAAGACGATAATTGTTGATGCCGGAATTGAACTGAAAATCGAAGATTTGATTCCCGACGAAGAAGTGGCGATAACGGTTACGAAAGCGGGTTACATTAAACGCACGCCTGTTTCGGCTTATTCGACACAAGGACGCGGCGGCAAAGGTCGTTTCGGCGCAAAGGCGAAAAATGAAGATTTTATTGACCATCTGTTCACCGCCTCGACGCATTCGTTTTTGATGATTTTTACTGATGACGGACAAGTATTCAAAATCAAAGTCCATGAGATTCCCGAAGCCGATACTGCGGCACGCGGCAAAGCGCTGGTGAATTTAATAAGTATTCCGTCAGAACGCAAACTCGTCGAAGTTCTCGCCGTCAAGGATTTTACCGACGACGTTTATGTAACGATGGTCACGAAAAAAGGCATTGTCAAAAAAACGTCTCTTTCGCTCTATCAAAACATTCGCGCCAACGGCATCAATGCTATCAACATTGACAATGACGACGAACTATTGAGTGTCTTTGAAACCGATGGCACGAAGCAAATTTTTATCGCCACGCACGACGGAATGGCGATTCGTTTTGATGAATCGGATGCGCGTCCGCTTGGCAGAGTCGCCCGCGGCGTGCGCGGTATCAAATT
>JACCYR010000036.1 GCA_013696385.1 Acidobacteriota bacterium | reverse complement strand
AGCGTGGCAACGAGAAGAAACGCTAAAATTATCAGAAGTCTGCCGCGAAATGTGTTGAAAAAATTCACTATTGTCCTTTATCCTTCGTTTGCTTTTACTTTTATCTAAAATTTCTCTTGCCGATTTCTTGTTCTCAATGTTATAGTCTTATTTGGCTTTTGAAGCAAAGTTTTCAAATAATTCAATTTGTTTTGATTCAGCAACCGTTTTTAATTTCCCCAAAGTTATTCTCCGATTTTCAAATCACCGAGGTTTTTACGATGTTATTTATCCGCGAAAAGTGTCTTGCGAAGTTTGCCGCCGTGTTTTTTTCCGTTCTTTTTTTACTTTCCGTGAACGCTCCGGCGCAAAAGAAAAAGGTTGTAACTAAACCAGACAATAAATCAAGCCAAACCGCTTCCAAAAACAAGATTGCCGACAAGAAACCTGCGGTAAGCAATAAAAAAACGGTAAAAAGCAAAGCTGATTTACAAAAAGAAGCGGAAGCAAGACGCTTGGCGAAAATCGAAGAAGCCAAACAACGCGCCGCGCAAGAAGCACGGCGGCAGGCGGTTCTGGAAGAAAAGCGTCGCCGCGAACAGGCAATCCGCGAAGCGCGGGCGCGACGACTCGCCTTTGAACGCGGACTTCGCACCGAAACGATTGAAAATATCGCAGACGACAACACCGAAGGCGAAGATTTGGAAGTGCGCCGCGCCGCCATTAATGCTTTGGGAAATCGGGCGGGAACGGTCGTTGTGCTTGAACCGCAAACGGGAAAAGTTCTGACGATGGTTAATCAGGATTGGGCAATTCGGAAAAGTTTCAAACCGTGTTCGACCATCAAACTCGTAACCGCGATTGCCGGAATCAATGAGAATGTAATTGATAAGGACGGCAACATCTCGCCGCGAAAATTTCCGATGAATCTGGACGACGCGCTTGCCTATTCTAACAACAGTTATTTTCAAAACGTCGGTGCAAATCTCGGCAGCGGCAAAATGATTTCCTACGCGCAAAGGCTCGGATTCGGACAACCGACGGGCATCAATGCCGACGGCGAAACAAGCGGCAGATTGCCGTTTGGCAACAATAACGCACGAATTTATTCGCACGGCGACGATTTTGAAGTTACGCCGCTTCAACTCGCCGTGCTGGTTTCGGCAATTTCAAACGGCGGACGAGTTATCATCCCGCAGATTCCGCGCACAAAATTTGAGCAGGCAAATTTTCGCGGGCAAATGCGCCGGATGATAAATCTTCCGCAAAAAGATCTGCAGGGCGTTATTCCGGGCATGATTGGCGCGGCGCAATATGGAACGGCGCGGCGCGGTGTGGATTCTTCGCTTGGTGTCGCGGGCAAAACGGGTTCGTGTATCGGACAGGGAAGTTGGGTCGGACTTTTCGCGTCGGTTGCGCCGATTGAAAATCCGAAATTTGCCGTTATTGTTATTACTCGCGGACAAGCCGAACGCGGCAAATATGCGGCGGCAGTCGCGGGAAGAGTTTACGCGGCATTACGCAATCGTTTCGATGCCAAAAATAATAAAAATCTCGCGCAAATTCCGCTTGAACTCAAACCACAACCTAAAGTTAACGCCAAAACTTCCGCGCAGATTGACACCGCCGAAGGCGAAGACAGCGACGAAGGCGACGCTTCGCTACTGGCAAAAGGCAAAAAAGGCGGCGCGGACAGAACTGCAAATCCAAAAACAATCATGAGAAAAGACGAAAAACCGGCATCTATGTTTCTGCCTGTTATCATTGAAGTAAAAAAGGCAAAAAATGAAGAAGTAAAAAAGGCAAAAAATGAAATATCGCGCCCGCGAATCGTGCCTGAAAATTAAATTTGGATTCAGCCATTTGTCCAGCAACCATTCAATCCGCAAAGCACAATTTCAGCCGTATCTGCCAACAGCTTTATTTTTTTCCGTTAAGCTCCGAGATAATGAATTTTTCACTTGACACAAACGTAAAATTTGCGTGATTATTTAATTTCCTAATAATTTCAACGAAAAATTGTTATTAATTTTTTGTGGTAAATTCAGGCTTGCACAGTTGGAAAAAGGTGCAACCCTTTTTTCTAAGAACACATCTGAATTGTGCAAAAAACGGAACAGTTCAACGAGTTCAGGTTTTGCAGAAAGTTTTAAGGTATAGAATGCTTGGAGGATGTAATTTAATGAAAACCATTTTTAGAGTTTTGGCGTTTGGAATTTTCATGACGGCTTTTACCGCCGTTTCTTTGACATCAGTATTTGCTCAGGACGTTTGCGGAAATCTTGAGATGAAACAAGATTTGTATGAAAAAAAGTTTCAAGGGAATTTTCAAGGTAAAACGATTGAACAAAAACAAACTGCCATTGATGCGGCAAAACAATATATCGAAAAATTCGGAGCTTGTGAAGAAGATAAAGCGATTATTGAGTATCTCAAAACAACCGTTCCCGCGCTTGAAAAAGATATAGTTAAAATAAACGATGCTAAACAAGTAGAAGCACAAAATGCTCTTTTCAATCGTTTCGACGCGGCGATTAAGAGCAAAAACACCGCCGATACTTTTGCCGTCGGAAAAGAAATTCTAGCGAAAAACCCTGACATAGTTGACGTTTTAATCGTGCTGGCAACAGTCGGGTATGACCAAGCCAGAATGAATCCGCCGGTTAATACTTACAACAATGAAACTGTTAGTTATGCGAAAAGTGCGATTGATAAAATTCAAGCCGGTAAAACTTCGGTCAACGGCAGTTACGGCGTGTTAGCCTATTCTTATAAAAACAAAGAAAACGCGCTTGGCTGGATGAATTATATCGTCGGTTACGTAATGTATTACGGTCAAAGTAAAAAGGAAGAAGCACTCCCCTTTCTTTATAAAGCTACTCAAGCTAACAGTTCCACGACCAAAACCGATGCCGTTCTGTATCAAACCATTGCTTTGTATTACCGCGACCAAGTTGCTCGGCTCGGTGACGAAATTGTTGCGAAACTGAAAGAAACGGAAAATCAGGCAACCGATGAAGTAAAAGCACTTATCGCGCTTCAGAAAGGTTATTCCGACCGTGCGATTGATGCATACGCTAGAGCTTACAGCGTAGCGGACAAATCTGCGGCAAATAAACCTTATCGTGACGGACTTTTAAGCAGTTTGAAAGATATTTACAGAATTCGTTACGAAGGCAAAAGAGAGGACGTTGACGCTTACATTTCAAGCGTGATGAGCAAACCAATGCCCGACCCGACAACCAAGGTTGCGCCGGTTGGTGAAGATGAAACAACGGCAGCGACAACGACACCGACTACCACAACAACGCCGACGACTCCAAGCACAGCTAAACCGGGAACAACTCCGGCGACAACAAAACCGGCAACGACGACACCAAAACCGGCGACGACAACCAAGCCATTAAGTTCGACGACAACGACGGAATCCACAACGAAAGTTACCGTTAGTAAAACCAATGGCAGCAATTCATCAAATGAAGCCACGACGAATACATCAGCCAAAACCAAAACTCCGGCTAAAAAACCTGCGCCGAAAAAGAAAGGCACACGCTAATTTTCTTTCGCAAATGGTTTGATTAATGATTAGTCGGGCGCAAAACCAGATGCGTCCGACTTTGTTTTTTGGCGCAACATCCTTAAAATGAGCCTTCTATGTCCATAAATCTTGCAAATTTTGAACAACTGCTCGGCTACAAGTTTCAAAATCTCGCTTTGCTTGAACGCGCTGTTACGCATCGGTCTTGGGCTTACGAAAAAGTTCTTGACGGCGACGAAGAAAAAACCCGCAATCTGCAAAATGAATCGCTCGAATTTGTCGGTGATTCCGTGCTTGGTCTGGCAATTGCCGAACAACTTTACATTCGTCATCCGAAAGCCAGCGAAGGCGATCTGACGTTGATGAAACACCATCTTGTCAGTATGGGAATGCTGGCAAAAATTTCGGAAAACATCGGTATTGGTGAATTTATGCGCGTCGGGCGCGGGGAAGAAAAAACTGGCGGCAGACGCAAACAAGCAATGTTGGCAGACACTCTGGAAGCGGTTATTGCCGCGATTTTTTTCGACAGCGGTTATATTTCGGCGCGGTCATTCGTAACCCGTATTTACGCCGAGGAAATTCGCCAGGCAACGCCGAAAACTTCGATTGATTACAAAACTTTGCTTCAGGAAACGCTTCAAGCAGACAAACTTCCCGCCCCAACTTATGCCCTGATAAAAACGGATGGTCCGCCGCACGAGAGACATTTTCTGGTTGAAGCAGTTTGGGAAAAAGGCAAAGTGCGCGGCAAAGGCAGTTCGATAAAAGCTGCCGAAATGCAAGCGGCGAGTCAGGCTTTGAAGAAATTAAACAAAAAGAAACCGAAAAACGTAGAAGAGAGTTGAAATTCCGGCATTTGTAAAAATATGAGTAAGAACGAAAAAGAAATTAATAAACCACCGACCGAAAAAAAACTGCTCGGACCGTCCAAAAGCATTTTCCGCGAATATTTTGAATCGTTTGTCGTAACTTTAATAATGGCAATTTTCGGAATGACGTTTATTCTGCAAGCCGTTACCGTTCCGACTGGTTCGATGCAGAACACGATTTTAGTCGGCGATTATTTGCTGGTTAATAAATTTATCTTTGCGCCGGGCGGCAATCCGCTTCCCTTTTTGCCGCAGCGCGAAATTCAGCGCGGCGATATTATTGTCTTCAAATTCCCCGGCTATCCTGACTCGCTAAACAAATCAAAGGCGGAAAAAGAACAAGCCGGACCGCCTTTTCAAATTAATTTCGTCAAGCGGGTTGTCGGTTTGCCCGGCGATAAAATCGAAGTTCGCGGCAATGAAGTTTATATTAATGACCGGCTTTTGCCTGAACATCGTGTAATCGGAGACGCTTCGGATGAAAAGTCAGCACTCAACACAAAGGAATTTGAAGAACGGCAACTCGAACAAAGTTACGACGTTTATTATTCCGAAACAGAGATAGAAAGCGGCGGAGATTCTGATTACACATTTGCCGCACCAGGGAAACCTTTTACTGTTGCCGAAGACAGTTATTTTGTGATGGGCGATAGCCGCAACCGCAGTCTCGATAGCCGCTATTGGGGAGTTGTCAATCGTAATCTGGTCATCGGACGCGCAATGTTTGTTT
>JACCYR010000003.1 GCA_013696385.1 Acidobacteriota bacterium | reverse complement strand
CGCCAAAACTCAGCACTTAGGACTCTGCAACTTCCTCGCGCTGATGTAGTTTGCTGTGTTTATAACTGTAAATGAAATAAACGCCTAAGCCGACGAGAAGCCAAATACCAAAGCGAAACCAATTTGTCCATCCGAGTTCGGTCATCAAATAAGTGCAGGACATAACGCCCAAAACCGGAATCAAGGATAATCGCTTAACGAAACTCAAAGCCGTCATAAACAACGCGAAAATTATGAATACAAAATAGGGAATTTTATGAAGAAATGTATTAAGTGTTGAATCACCTTTGGCGGGCGTAAAATCGGTAAAAAAGTTTATCACCGCGTCGCCATTTAAATAAATAATCAAAGCCATAATAATGACAAATCCGACAGGCACAATCCATTGCGAATTGATATACGGCACATAGCGTTTCTGCCCGGCAAATTCTTTATCCTTCACCAGAACACCGGCGCAAACTATCGTAAAAGCAAACAGCGTTCCGATAACCGATAATTCCGTAACCTCCGACAGATTCATAAAAAGTGCCGGAATCGCCACCATCAAACCCGTCAAAATCGTCGAAAACCACGGCGTTCTAAAGCGCGGATGAATCGAAGAAAAAACTTTCGGCAGAAGTCCGTCGCGGCTCATTGCCATCCAAAGGCGCGGTTGTCCGAGTTGGAAAACAAGCAGAACGGTAGCAATTGCAATCACCGCGCTGACGGCGATAATGCCTGAAATCCAGGGCAGATTGCTGCCCGGCTGCGTGAAAACAAAAGCCAGCGGGTCGCCGACATTTAGTTGCGAATAATTGACCATTCCGGTTAGAACCAGCGCGAGAATAACGTAAAGAACCGTGCAGATGCCGAGCGAATACAGCATTCCACGCGGTAAATCCCGATACGGATCTTTACATTCTTCGGCGGTTGTCGAAAGCGCGTCGAAACCGATATACGCAAAAAAGACCGCCGCCACGCCGCTCATCACACCGCCGAAACCTTTCGGCATAAACGGACTCCAATTTTCCGTGTTGATATAAAACGCGCCCAATACGATAACCAGCAGAATAACCGCCAGCTTGATGGCGACCATAATGTTTGAAGCGGTTTTCGATTCCCGAATGCCGATATAAACCAAACAGGTGATGATGAAAACTATTCCCAGCGCGGGCAAATTCGCAATTATCGGCAAACCGCCGATCTGCGGTGCGTTTGTCCAAGCCGCAAAAGCGTCAATTTTATCACAGCTAATTGCCGCGCCGATATCTTTGCAAGCCGCCTGCAAACTTTCAAGCGTCGCGCCCTTACTGACAGCTTCCTGCACGGCTTCAAAACCGGAACTTGCCGTCCGGTAATCAGTCGTGAAATATAAAGGAATGTTGATGCCATTGGGAATGCCGAGCGCGGGAATTCTTAGCGAACTCAATAAACCCGTAAAATAACTGCTCCACGAAATAGCGACAGCAATGTTGCCGATAGCGTATTCAACCAGCAAATCCCAACCGATAATCCACGCCAGAAGTTCGCCGAAAGAAGCGTAAGCATATGTATAAGCCGAACCTGCAATCGGGATTTTCGAGGCAAATTCCGCATAACACAGTGCGGAAAAAGCGCAGGCAATCGCCGCGAAAATGAAAAGCAAAATCACCGCCGGACCGCCGTTAAAAGATGCTTGCCCAATCATCGCAAAAATGCCCGCGCCGATAATGGCGGCAATACCGAGCATTGTTAAATCGAAAACGCCGAGCGAACGGCGCAAAGTTATATTATCGCCCGGAACAGTTTCCGCATCGGAAAAACCGGCGGCGGCATCAGCTTGTATTTGTGCAATAGATTTTTTACGAAATAATGATTTATCCATAGTTTTAGTGGTCGGTGGTCAGTAATCGGTAGTCAGTTAATTTTTAAGTCGAAGAGTTTTAATGAAACAAAAACTTCCGCAAACAAAATCCAACTGACCACTTTGTCTGTTTGCGAATTTTGACTGAAAATGAAAAAAGATGCAATGGAAATTGTGCGAAATTAGTAATTTTTTATCCCAAAGAGCGAGGAAAACTTTTAAAAATTGCGCCAAAGCAATCTGAAGATTTCAAATTCCAAATTCCAGATTTCCAAGCTCTCCCTAAATTTCACAATTAAAGCTGTGGTTAAATAAAAAATCTTCGATGACAAAAATTGTTTTCGTCATCGAAGATTTTTTGTGCCATTTCTGCTTCTTTAATCAAATAAAAAAGTAAGCAGGGCAGTAAAAGCTGATTTAATTAGAAAGTGCCAAACGAGCCGAGCGGAACATCCGTCGGCGAATCACCAGCTTTTTGTCCCAAAATCCCGCCACTTGAACTCGCCCGCACATAAAACGTCTGATTGCTCGGTCGCCAAACAGCTATGTCGTGTCTGCCGTCGCCGTCGTAATCGCCGCGCACCGGAAAGTCAAAGCTGGCAAACGCCGGATCACCGATGCCAAACGGAGTTGCCATTGACGTGCCGGTTGCCGTGTTGAGAATAAACCACATGGCTGGCGAACTGCTCTGGCGCACCGCCACCAAATCCGACCTGCCGTCGCCCGTGTAATCGGCGGGCGTAATGCTGACATCGGTGTCGAAATTACCCCACTGGCGAACCAGTATCTTGACTCCCAGCACCGCATCACCGACGGTGTAAGTAACCGTCCCGCTGGCATCAACCG
>JACCYR010000428.1 GCA_013696385.1 Acidobacteriota bacterium | reverse complement strand
TTCCTGCTCCAGGAGAAATCGGCGATACGGGACGAAATTATTTTATCGGTCCGCGCCAATTTCAGATTGACACTTCGCTTTCCAAAAAATTTAGATTTACGGAAAGATACAGTTTCGATTTAAGAGTTGATGCACAAAACTTAACTAATACGCCATCGTTTGGTTTTCCGACCACAACTTTTTCTTCGGGAACATTTGGACGGATTCGGGAAAGTGTTGTCAGCAATGCCAGAAGAATTCAATTTTCGGGCAAATTTAATTTTTAATATTCTCGGAATTGAATTTAAAAATCTCTGCGACCACAATAGTCGCAGAGATTTTTTTGTAAAAAATTTTTCTTTGAGCAACTTTGCCAAAAAGTTCAGCATCAAGTTAATAGACAAAGAGTCGAGCCTTATTTGTAGTAGCAACCATTTACGCGCGGCTTAAAGTCTTTTCTGATTCCTCCTGTTTCTTTTATACTCGTTGAGAATGCGACTCAACGAGTTTTTTTTATTTTATTTCTTATCAATGCTTGCTTTAACCTTGTATTCTAAGCGAAAATCCTTGGTATGTCGGAAAAATTAAATGACAAATTGGAGGAAAAACTTCGGTCAATTATCGAAACCATTGATGCTGCTAATGCTTTGACCGAACCCGTTACGCATTCAATCGAACATCTTTTGCGGATTTCCGCCTCGGAGTTGAATTCTGAGGAAGCGTCAGTCATCGTCCGTGACGGCGACGATGGCGATATGAAGTTTTTGGCGGCAATCGGCAAGGTTGCCGGTCAACTTCTTAATCTGAAAATTCCGGCAGGCAAAGGCGTTGCGGGTTTTGTTTTTTCGTCGGGGCAGCCGATGGCGTTAACCGATGTCGGCGAAGATGACAGTTTTTATGCCGAAGTTGACAAGCAAACGGGCTATTCTACTAAAACAATTTTAGCCACGCCGCTTCGTTATAACGGCGAGATTATCGGCGTTCTCGAATATGTTAACCGCATCGGCGACGAACCTTTTACGACCGCCGAAATGGACAAAGCCGCTCTCTATGCCGAAGCCATTTCTTCGCTCGTAAATGCTTACGAAACTTCAAAACTTTTTCTGGGATTAAGCGGTAAAATGCTTTCCGCCGAAGAGAAAATTGGATTTGAAGAAGTGCGCGAATGGATTAATAACCTTCGTGAAACAGCCGAACACAAAGGAATGCTTGAATTAGCTTTATGCGTGCGGGAAATTGCGAGCCGCGGCGAGGCGGAAAGAAAATTGTGTAGCGAAATTCTCCAATCAATTTTGCGGTTTTCAAAAGATAATGCAGAAACTAGTTTTTTATCTTTCTAGCTGAATATCTATGACGACGGTTTTAGGTTATGAATCAAATAAAGGGTCTATCACAGCACCATATTTTCAGATTGATGAAAGTTGGAAATCGCGGACGGGCAAAGGTGTTTCCGTCGCTATTATTGACAGCGGAATTGACATAAATCATCCTGATCTGTGCGGAAAAGTTAAAGAATCAGTGGAAGCCCGCCTTGATAATAAACGAATAATTTTTGAGCCATCCGACGCGGGCGATTCGGCGGGACACGGCACGGCTTGCGCGGGGATAATTTCGCGGATTGCGCCGGATGCCCAATTTTTTAGTATAAAAGTTTTGGGCGCGGGTGGTCTTGGCGACGGTCATGCATTTCTTGCCGGAGTTGAATATGCCATTAAAAACCGTTATCAAATTGTTAATCTAAGTCTTGGCACGACCAAACCGCAGTTTTTCGCGCCGCTTCACGACCTTCTTGACCGAGCTTATCAAAGCGGCTGCATAGTCGTCGCGGCGGCAAACAATCTGCCGCAACCGAGTTTTCCGTCGGTTTTTTCTTCTTCTTTGATTTCCGTCAGCAAAAGCCAAGAAATTAATCCTTTTAATTTCGGCTTTCGTTTCGGCGAGGTTATCGAACTGATTGCTCCGGGCGTAAATGTTAACACGGCTTGGCTTGGTGGCGGTTACAGAAATTTAACGGGAAACAGTTTTGCCTGTCCGCATATCGCCGGAATTATCGCGCTTCTGCTCGAAGCAAATCCTGGCTTGACTCCATTTCAAGTCAAATCCGCGCTGTATGCGATTGCCAAAGAAAATCAAATCTACGAAACAGAAATGGAAAAATAATGCTCTGAAACCCTTTTGCAATTTGCCGCGTAAAAGGATTAATATATTTCTTACTCTTTCCAATTTTTCAGGGAGCAAAAATGAATAAAAGAATAATTTATTTGGTCGTCAGCGTTTTGTTTATGTCACTTTTGACAAACGGAGTTTTCGCCCAAAAATCTACAAATAAATCTGGAGATAAAATGTCGGACACATTCAAACTTCCACCATTAAAACTTGAGCAATATACGCTCGACAATGGTTTGCGGGTGGTTTTAAATCAGGATAATTCCGCGCCGGTTGTGGCGGTGGCGGTTTATTACGATGTCGGTTCGCGCAACGAACGCGAAGGTCGCACGGGTTTTGCCCATCTTTTTGAACATATGATGTTTCAAGGCTCGGAAAACGTCAAAAAAGCTGAGCATTTTCAATATGTTTTTAACGCCGGCGGCACGATGAACGGCACGACCAGCACCGAACGGACAAATTATTTCGAGGGTTTGCCCGCCAATCAATTGCCGCTCGGATTGTGGCT
>JACCYR010000445.1 GCA_013696385.1 Acidobacteriota bacterium | reverse complement strand
GTGTCTGCCAGCGAAGACATTTTTAATTTGACGGCATATGGCGTAACGAAGCCGAGCAAAACGCTGGCAGGCGCGAACAGGAGAAGCGCGGCAATTAAAGATTTAATTTCTAAAATAGCGGAACTTTCGGCGATGAAGGACAAAATTATATCTTTGAGCAATATCGTCAGTGAAACCAATCCGCCCGCCAGAAAAATGACCGAAGCAAGGATTTTAATGTTGGGCTTTTTATCGGCAATTTTTCCACCGAGCCAATAACCCAAACTCAAAGCCGCGAGAATTACGCCGATTAAACTTGTCCAAACGTAGGTTGACGCGCCGATGTATGGTGAAAGCAGGCGCGTTCCCGTGATTTCATAAATCATCACCAACGCGCCGCAGACGAAAACGGTTATTTCGAGGATGAACTTATTATGCGGCATCGGATAGTTTTACGGTTGAATTGTCGTATAATAAACAAATTTATTATACTGCGGTGCTAATTTTAGAATAACTGCGGGTTTAATCGCATCACGCGAAGCATCGAAATTAGTTATTTTTCCTGTAACACCATAGAAATTTTTAGTCTGAGCGATTGCGTCGCGCAGTTTTTCGCCGTCGGTTGTTTTGGCGCGACGAAGTGCGTCAGCCAAAATGTAAACTGCGTCGTAACCTAATGCCGCAAGTGCGTCGGGTTCAACTTTAAATTTTGTTTTGTAAGCGGCAGCAAATTTTTGAACTTCGGTTGCGGGATTATCAATCGCAAAATGGTTTGTGATGTAAGAATTATTCAAAGCCTTTCCGCCGAGTTTCCAAAGTTCCGGCGAATCCCAACCGTCTGCGCCAAGCAATGGCATGTTCATATTTAATTCCCGTGCTTGTTTAGCGATGATTCCAACTTGTCCGTAATATCCGGGAATATAAATCGCATCAGGTTTCGATTTACGAATTTTTGTCAATTGCTCTTTAAAATCTGGGTCAAGTTGTGTATAAGATTGTTCAATAACTATTTTTCCACCCAATTCAGTGAAAGTCTTTTTGAAAGTTTCAGCCAAACCTTTGCTGTAATCCGATTGAACATCGCCCAAAATCGCAACTCGCTTGATGTTTAATTCAAAAAGCGCGAATTTTGCCATTGTCTCACCTTGAAACGGGTCAACAAAACAAGCACGAAAGATATAATCACCGACCTGCGTAACTCTCGGATTAGTTGAAGAAGGCGAAATCATCGGAATTTTCGCTTCCTGCGCGACCGGCGCGGCGGCAAGGCTGTTTGTTGAAGCGACTTCACCAATGATAGCGTGAACTTTGTCTTCCGAAACTAATTTTTCGACAACTCTTCTAGCTTGCTCAGGGCTGCCTGTGTCGTCTTCGAGAAAAATCTCAAGTTTTCTGCCGTTAATTCCGCCCAAAGCGTCTATTTCATCAACCGCTAATTTAACGCCGTTGTGAGTTGCAATGCCAAACATTGAAATCTGTCCTGTCATATCCAAGAAAACACCGACGCGAATCGGCTCTTTCTTTTCCTCGACAAATTCTTTTTCTTGGGCGAAAAGATTTCCCGCCGTCAAAAGTAAAATGATACAAAAGAGTGAAATTATTTTTTTCATTGCATGTCTCCTAAAATTAAAACTCGCATCATTGAAGATATGATGCGAGTTTTACTTGATTTTGTTTAATTGTCAAATTTTTTATCTTTCGTTACTTGTTGCGGTGGCGGTTTTTTTTTCTTCTTTCGTTTCATTAACATACGTCAGCCACGGCGCGTTGTCGGGCGCAGGACGCTCGCCGTGAATAATGGCAAAAAATTCGTCTTGCAGCTTTTTCGTGATTTCGCCGCGCATCCCTGTCCCGACTGTAATGTGGTCAACTTTGCTGATTGGCGTGATTTCGGCGGCTGTGCCGGTGAAAAAGAGTTCGTCTGTCAGATAAAGCGCGGCGCGTTGGATATTTGTTTCTTCAACTTCGATGCCGAGTTCACGCGCAATCTTGATAACCGAATCACGTGTAATACCGGGCAGAATCGAAGCACCGAGCGGCGGCGTGAGAAGTCTGCCGTTATTGACTAGAAACAGATTTTCGCCCGAACCTTCCGACACATAACCGCGGTCGTCGAGCGCGATACCCTCGCTAAATCCGTTGAGAATCGCTTCCATTTTTATAAGTTGCGAATTCATATAGTTTGCGCCGGCTTTTGCCACTGCCGGAAGCGAATTTGAAGTTATCCGCGTCCAACTCGAAACGCAGACTTCAACGCCTTTCTCCAATGCTTCTTCACCGAGATATTTGCCCCAATCCCAAGACGCGATGTAGCATTCAATCGGATTCGGAAACGGATTTACGCCAAACGCGGGTTTGTCTTCGTTCAGACCGCGAAAGATAATCGGACGGATATAGCATTCTTCCATTCCGCTGTCTTTAACCAATTCGACTGACGCTTGGCAAAATTCATCGAGAGTTGTTTTAACATCCATTCGATAAACCTTTGCCGAATTCAAAAGGCGCTGGATATGCTCGGTCAGACGAAAAACCGCCGTGCCGCGCTCGGTTTTATACGCGCGAACGCCTTCAAAAACGCTCGAACCATAATGAATGGCATGCGTCATCACATGAACGCGGGCATCTTTCCATTCAATAAACTTACCGTTATGCCACACTTTAGGCGCAATTTGCATAGTATTAACATCTTTTGTTGACATAATTTTTTATAAACTCCTATAAAGGGGAAATGAAAAAGAAGATTCTCTAAGTGGGCGAAATAATGAAATAGGTATAATTTCAGAAAAATCTTTTGTCATAAATTTTAATTCCTTATAAGGATAATATAATGACGGGTGTTACGCAAGAAAGAGGAGAAAAGCCAAGGTTAAAAGTCAAAAGTTAAAAAAACGGATTAGATTTCAAAAATTCCAATTAATAAGGAAAAGAAGAAACCCGCGGATCCGCGCTAAATACAAAAAGAAAATTTTCGATATAGAGCGTTCGCGGGCAAATTTTAATTTTCAATTATATCCTACAAAATCCTAAATCGCGGTGCGGTATCATCAAGGCGGCTTTGATAAGTAACACCGTTCAGA
>JACCYR010000397.1 GCA_013696385.1 Acidobacteriota bacterium | reverse complement strand
TTTGTGAGGCGGGCGGAAGATTGCACGGAAGTTAAGGCGTTAATCAAAAAGCTGAACAAACGCAAACAGGGCAGACCGCTTTTGGTGGCGAAAATCGAAAAAGCGGAAGCGATTGAAAACTTGGACGAGATTATCAGAGCAACCGACGGTTTGATGGTGGCGCGTGGCGATTTGGGCGTGGAAACCAGCCCCGAACTCGTTCCCGTCTATCAAAAACAAATCATCGAAAAATCGGTTTTGAACGACAAATTTGTGATTACGGCGACGCAGATGCTCCAATCAATGATTGACAATCCGCGCCCGACACGCGCCGAAGCATCCGATGTTGCCAATGCCGTTTGGGACGGCACGGATGCCGTCATGTTGTCGGCGGAAACGGCGGCGGGCAAGTATCCGATTGAAGCCGTGGCGACAATGAAGCGCATTATTGATTCGGCGGAAACGGTCAAAACTACGAAACTAAAACGTCCTGTCAAATTTTCGGAAGAACCGACGGGTAGAACTTCGCAAGCCTTGTGCAAAGCCGCGGCGATGTGTGCGCGGGAAAAACTGACCGATAAAATTGCGGTTTTTACCGAATCAGGCGTAATGGCGCGGCGGCTTTCAAGTGTGCGTTCGGGTTTGCAGACTTTTGCTTTGACCAATACGAAAGAAGTTTATAATCAATTGTCATTAATTTGGGGCGTTGCGCCTCTGTGCCACGAAAGCGCGAACACCACCGAAGCAATGCTCAAAGACGGCGAAAAAACTCTGCTCGAAGCCGGCGTAGTCGAAAATGGTGAAACTATTGTAATGATGGCTGGTCGGCTGTCAGGTTTGGGCTTATCGAGTTCCATCGTCGTCTGGACAATCGGCGAAGATGTTTCAAAAAAGTAAAAAGTAAAAAGGCAAAAGTAAAAAGTTAAGAATTGACTAAAAAGATTTGTTGGATTGTGTCTTATGGAAATGCACCTTCTTAATCTTTTTCGTTCTCACTTTCCAACTTTCGCATCTCTTTCAAAAACTCCAACGGTTCAATCACTTTGAGCGGGCGAAACCTTTGCCGAAATTCTTTGGCTTCGTCTGTATAATCGTTCATCAAATCGAGCAAATCTTTGTCGCGGCTGACAATATAATCGGCTTCGACTTCGACGGCGAGATTGATATAATACCAATTCAAATAAGAATGTGCGTATTTTGCAGAAACACGCACGAAGTAAGTGTGAAATTACGCCCTTACTTCGTGCGGGCTTCTGCATTCAATACGCACAACTTAAATTGATTTGGTATAAGGTTCGTCGTCAGGGTCGCGTGAAAAATTGAATATTTTTGGGACTCGGCGAATAATCTCCGAGTTTCTTCGCAATCGTAAAAGAAACGCTTCAACGATTTCATCGGTTAAAGTTTTGAAATGATTCCTGATTTCGGGACGGTTCAGAACGTCTTCGATTTCCGCGAAAACTTCTTCACTCAAATAATGCTGAACCAAACCTTTTTCAACCAATCGCAAACATTCCGCCGTTGCGCTTTTTTCGCGTGAAGCCGCTTGCAAATGCACATTGCAATCAAAGACCGCACCGACTAAAGTTTTATCTTTCATTTACCACGTCGCGCTTTGGCAACTTATCGCCGCGCCTCAGTAAATAATTCGTCCAACTCATCATCGGTTATTCCGCTTGCCTCGACTTCATCGCGGAAAGGTTTAAGGATTTCGTCAAAGGATTTTTCCGATAATTCCTGAACCCGACGGCACTTTAGAATCGCGTCTTTGACAACTGATTCGACGTATTCCGCCAATAGCAAACCTTCTTCGGCGGCTTGTTTGGTTGCCGTCAATTCAACTTCCGGTTCTAATTCTAGTGTTACCGTCATAATTGGTGATTCTAGCACAAAGCGGCAAAGGTCGCGCCTCAGATTATTCAAACTCAAAGAATTATTCAATCGTCATTTTGGCGACATCCAAAATCGAATAACGTCCAACTGAACCGTTTTTTGAAATAATCGTCAAGATACCTTTGTCAACGCTGACTTTGAGAACATCGCTCATCGGGCGTTCGATTTTTGTTCCGTCTTTGAATAAAACTATCAAGCGGATATTTTCCAACGGATTCGGTTCTTTTGGTTTGGTCGGTTTTTTGGTCGTTTTAGATTTTTTCTCGATAGTTTTTGTTTCCGCAACTTCGGGCGTTTTTTCGATGGTTATCTTAGTGCTGACTTCCGCTTTACTTTCTTCCGACGGCTTTTCTTCGGTTGGTTTTTCGACATCAGGTTTAGGAAGTTCGTCGGTTATGATAACTTCGGGCTTAGGTTTTTCCGGAGTTTCAATTGGTGTTTCGGGTTCGGGTTCGGCTGTTTTTTCGATGGTTATAGTAGTTTTGTCTTCTGTTACTTTTTCAATCGGTTCGGTTTTTTCAACCTTTTTTTCTACCGTTTCTTCTTTATTTTCCGCGCTTGTGTCCGGTTTTTTCGGTTCGATTTTGGCAATCGTTTCTTTTGGTGTCGGAGTCGGTTTCGGTTTCACTTCAATAATCGTGCCGACGGAATTGACGCGCACGTCGGTTTGATTTTCGCTTTTGACTTGCGGCGCGTCGGGCGTGTCGGTGTCGGCGACATCTGTGA
>JACCYR010000376.1 GCA_013696385.1 Acidobacteriota bacterium | reverse complement strand
GCCCTTTGGTAAATTGTCCGGCGCGCTGCTTCATTTTGCCGATAGCGGGAAGTTCCGGCATATCTTCTAAGAGCAGTTCAAAAAATTCCAGTAAAACGGCTTGCTTTTCTTCCAAAGTCGGCTGATACGGTTCGCGCCCTTCCAAAACATCTTGAATTTGGCGAAAAATCCAGGGATTCTGCATTGCGCCACGCCCGATTAAAATGCCGTCGCAACCGGTTTCCTTAAAGCGTTTGAGCGCAAAATCAATCGTCGTTACGTCGCCGTTGCCCGAAACGGGAATTGAAACGGCTTGCTTGATTGCCGCCACCAAATCCCAATTCGCCAAACCTTTGTAGCCTTGTTCCTTCGTGCGCCCGTGCAGTTGAATATGTTCCACGCCTACTGCCTCCGCCATTTTTGCGACTTCGACGCAGTTGATTGTCGAATCGGTAAAACCTGTCCGAAGTTTTAATGTCAACGGAATCGAAATAGATTTTTTGATTTCCTTTAGGATTTCTTCAAGGCGCGGCAAATCGCGTAAAAGCCCGGAGCCACCGCCGTTTTTAACAACTTTCGGCGCGGGACAACCACAATTGACATCCAAAATATCCGCGCCGATTTCTTCCGCTATTTCTGCCGCCATCGCCATTCGCGGTGCTTGCCCGCCGAAAATCTGCACAGCAAACGGGCGTTCTTCCTCATCAAAGCGCATCTGTCGCTTTGATTTTGGATTGCTCCGTGTTAAACCTTCAACCGAGATAAATTCGGAAACAGACAAACCGACACCGCCGCGCCGCTTTATCAAACGGCGAAACGTAAAATCCGTTACGCCCGCCATCGGCGAGAGAATCAGCGGTGGATTTATTTTGATGTTTCGTATTTTGAATGGTTTCATTGCTTAAGGCATTAGGATTTTTAAGCCGTTAATAAACCGAAAATCTTTGGCGTTATAGGTTATCAAGGTCAAATTGTTTTCTAAACAAGTCGCCGCGATAATCGCATCACCGAGCATCAAACCGTGACTTTTTGAATATGACCGAATCAACTTAATCGCCCTTTGCGAAATAATTTTATTGAAATGAATCAACTCAAACCTCGTCAGATATTTTTCGATTTTCCGAACTTCCGCTTTGTTTTTCGCACCTTGAATCAGTTCGACATAAACAATCGTGTCAATCGCGCAAGCCAGAGTTTCGACAAAAGATTTTAACTTCGCATTGCCTTTGAGAAGAGCGATGAAAATGTTCGTATCAATCAAGTATTCAATCATTTTTTAGCGACCTGTCATTTGTCTTTCTTCTCAACTCCCGCGCTATTTCTTCGACGGCTTTCTTTCTATCAGCCCACAAGCCTAAAATTTCGTCATCGTTAACCTTATTTTCCTGTTTGACCAATAAATCAATTTTTGACAAAATTTCGTTTGCCGAATCTTCAGAAATAATACGATAATTTCGGTTGACGCTTTGCGGAATTTCAATCGTAATTTGTCCCATAATGTTAAGATTATACCATATCCAATCAATTCAAACGGCAGCCGTCAAGATGAGTTTGGATAAAGCGGTTAAGAAAGTTTTGAAAAGCGAAATTAAACACGCGCTCAGTGGCGGGTTTGATTTTCAAGGCTTTTTGCACGATAAAAAAGAAGACAAATGAGAATAATTGTAATTGGGAGCGGTTTTGGCGGGCTTTCGGCGGCGATTCGCCTGCAAGCGAGCGGACACGAAGTAACGATTGTCGAAAAGCGCGATAAACTCGGCGGACGCGCATATGTCTACGAACAGGACGGTTTTAAGTTCGATGGCGGACCAACAATAATAACTGCGCCGTGGCTGATTGACGAAATGTTTGAAGCGGCAGGAAGGCGCACCAAAGATTATGTCAAACTCGTCAAACTCGACCCGTTTTACAGCATTCGATTTCCTGACGGAACGGTTTTTAATTACAATGACGACAAGGTAAATCTGTTAAATCAAATCCGCAAGTTTAATCCCGATGATGTCGAAGGCTACAAACGCTTTTCCAAAGATTTGGGCGAAATTTACCGCATCGGTTTTGAACTGATTGACCAACCTTTCACATCCGTTTGGGATATGGTCAAAGTCATTCCCGAAATGATAAAGCTGCGCTCCGACCGTTCGGTTTATCAATTTGCTTCGCGTTATTTTAAAGATGAACGCTTGCGCGAAGCGTTTAGTTTTCACCCGCTTTTAATCGGCGGAAATCCGTTCACGGCGACTTCTATTTACGCGATGATTCACCAACTTGAACAAAAATTTGGCGTGTGGTTTGCGATGGGCGGAACGGGCGCGTTAGTCAAAGGTTTGGGCGACTTGTTTCTCGATATCGGCGGTGA
>JACCYR010000283.1 GCA_013696385.1 Acidobacteriota bacterium | reverse complement strand
AAAGTTCGGGTTTGACGTTTATTGCTCTTTCGTAGGCTTCGATTGCCTCGTTGAGTTTTTTAGCGCGACGGAAAGCATCTGCGGTCAGATAATATGATTCACCGACGAATTTCGTATTTTTCTTGACGGCTTCGGCGGCGAATAAACCTTGTTGGGCGTAATCGCTCAAACCGGCGTAACTGAGAGCCATAAAATAATTTACATCGGCATTATTCGGGTCAAACTGGAGAACTTTTTTAAAAGCATCGATAGAATCCTGATAAGAACCCTGTGCATAATAAATATTTCCCAATAAAGAATAAAAATTGACGTTTGTCGGTTCAGCTTCTAAAACTTGCCGAACATCGCGCAGTGCGGCATCATAATTTTTAAGTTGATAATTTGAATAACCGCGAGTTTTATAAAGTTCGAGAACCGGCTTATAACCTTGCTCTAAAGCCTTGTCCAAATCTTTGACGGCTTGGTCATATTCTTTAAGATAATAATGCGCGTAACCTTTCCAAAAATTTGCATAAGGAAAGTTTGGCGAAATTACTGTTGCTTCAGCATATTTATTGACCGCACTTCGATAATCTTTCCGACCAAAAAAACGGTCGCCCTGTTCAGATAATTTTTTTGCTTGTCCGGAAGGTTTTTTTGATTGTGCCTGACCTTCGGAAAATAAAGCGAAAAAAACCGTCAAAAGCAAAACACAGATTATTATTTCGGTAAATTTTTTTCTATCCATTTTGCTGTCTCCTAAATTATTGAAGAATATCTGTTCTATCTCCTTTTGCAGGAGTTTTCTTAGCAACCGGTTGTGTCGGCGGCGGAGTTTTAGCCGTAACAACCTGCGGAGTCGGTCTCGGTGCCACAGTTTTTCCTGGGGTCGGCTGGGCTGTCGTTCCCGGTTTGGTTTTATCGTCCGTTTGTTCAGCAATTTTAACGTCGGTATTTGAATTAACATAATCTGTTTCGCCCGAATTGCTGCTATTGGTAACGGCTTCGAGCGTCGGTGCGGGCGTTGTCGAAACTTCGACAGTTGCTTGCGGTGATGATGACGGAGTGTTGTTTATGATAGTTGTTCCCGAACCGCCGAGCGTATACCAAGCAAGATATGCGCCGCCAATCGCCAGAATAAGAAATGCGCCGAGACCGCTGCCAACCGCTAAAGTTTTGCCATAGGATTTATTCGGCGGCGTTCGAGGTCTAACTTCATCGGATGACAAATTCTTTTGGGTCGGCACAAAAGTGGTGGCGGAAACGCCTTCTCGCATGGGCGTTGCCGAATCAAAAGCTGCTGCCGAATCCGCTGAAACCGATTTTTCCGCCTGCCGGCTGTCAAAAGAAATTAATGGCGGGGTTACGCCGGGTGAAAAATTTTGATTTGTGCCGAAATCTTCTGCCATTGCAAAATCATTTTCCCGGTCAAAATTTTCCGCTTGACTAAAATTTTTGTCCTCGGCGTGATTTTCCTTCGGAATAAATTCTTCAGCCTTGGCGGATATAATTTCTGGTGAAATCTCTGTAATCAAAACTTCGGTTTTTATATCAGATTGTTTCGGCAGAGAATCGTTAGGCTGCGAATCAATGCGAATGGTTGCGTCAAAATCTTCTTCGGGCTGAACTCGTTTTTGCAAAGGCGAAGGCACGGAACTTAAACCCGAAATTGCCGGCGTAGATGGAGTTTCTGAGGCGGATAAATTAGTGTTTTGGCTAAGAACCGGCGGCATTATTTCCGTTGCCTGTTGCGATTGCGGAACTGTCAGTTGATTTAGAGCCTTAAAAGCGGCAGTTTTAGCCGATATTTCACCCTGCACTTGAGCGTAGGCTTCGCGCAAGGCTTTTTGCATTGTGCGGGCGTTGACATATCTCTGTTCCTGACTTATTGCCATACCCTTTAGAATCACGTCCGAAACCACCTTTGATACTTCTGGATTTAATGTGTTTATCGGATATATCGGGTCGGGCTTTCCGCTGATAACCGCGTCGGCGCGGGTTATGGCATCCTCCGGAACGATGTTAGTCAGAAGTTGATAAAGCGTTGCCGAAAGCGAATAAATATCGCTTCG
>JACCYR010000280.1 GCA_013696385.1 Acidobacteriota bacterium | reverse complement strand
CGAATTTGCTGACGATTTTTTAACTCTTGGCTTTTGATATTATCCAAAAAACCGTGCATCGCTTTTTCGTCAAATTGGCGGGCAATTTCCAAAAGAGTTGATTTGGCATTGATATTTGCTTGACGGCATTTTTCGCGGATCGCATCAGGCAGCCCGCTGATGGCAAACGATTCGGTAACGGTGGTGCGGCTTTTACCAATTTTCTTGGCAATTTGTTCGTGCGTGTAGCCAAAACGACTGCTCAGAGAGGCTAAACCGTCGGCTTCTTCCCAGACATTTAAATCTTTTCTTTGGAGATTTTCAATCAGGGCGATTTCGGCGATTGATTTTTCGTCAATATCGAGTTCGATGCACGGAACTTCGCGTAATCCAGCAAGATTCGATGCCCGCCAGCGTCGTTCGCCGGCAATGATCATCCATGTTCCGTCGCCGTTCGGCTTGACTAAAAGCGGTTCTAAAACCCCTTTTTGCTTAATAGAATTCGCTAACTCGCTCAAATCGCCGATTTCAACTCGGGGTTGCTCAGGATTCGGTTCAATCTGATTAATAGGAATAATTCTACCAACAGATCGGTTGGCAGATTTAGCAAATTCTTCGACATAATGCGAATCATGCCGCATTTTAACGCCTGACGGTAAGCCTCTTTTAGACACGCTTTAAAACCTCCTTGCTTAGATTTTTGTATTCAATTGCACCGGAGGACTTGGGCGAAAAGGTAAAAATAGTTTCCTTGTGCGCCGGCGATTCTTCAAGCCTGACACTTCTCGTGATAATAGTTTTAAATGCCTTTTTACCAAATACTTTACGAATATGCGCTTCAACGTCTTTGGAAAGCGAAGTGCGTTTGTCAAAAAGCGTAACTAAAACTCCGAGCAAATCTAAATCCGGATTTGGACGCGAACGCACCTTTTCGATAGTTTCGAGCAGGTCGTCAGTTCCCTCTAAGGCAAAATAAGAAGATTGAATCGGAATTAAAACGTGGGTTGCCGCAACCAAAGCATTGACTGTGATTAGACCGAGTGTCGGCGGCGTATCAATAAAAATAAAGTCGTAATTAGCGCGAATCTGCTCAATTCTATCTCGCAGCCGAAAAATTGCATCAAAATCACCGACCAGTTTTGCCTCTAACTTGGCGAGATTTATCTTTGACGGCACAATATCGAGTTTCTTAACCTTGGTTGTGTAAATAAAATTCTCCCAAGGACTTTCTGATTCGGTAAATAATTCAAAGGCACTTCCGTTAATGTTTTGCGAATCGACAAATGAGAGCGAACTGTTGCCTTGCGGATCTAAATCAATCAACAAAACCTTTTTTCCCTGCATGGCACAAGCGGCTGACAAATTTATTGCGGTGGTTGTTTTTCCAACTCCGCCTTTTTGATTGGCAATGACAATTATCATTCTGGTTGTAATATAAAAAATTAAAATTTAACCGATGAGATCAGGCCAGTCTTCAGTGCTTGGAGTTGACTCACCTTCAAAATCAGTATCGAGATGTTTTGTGGCAGCTGAAATGTCTAAAACTTTTTGCTCGATAAAGATTGAGCAGTCCATTCTTAAGCCAAGAGCGATAGCATCGGATGGACGAGCATCGAGGATGGTAATATTCCCTTTTTCATCAATTAATTCAATCGACGCATAAAAAGTGTTGTCGCGTAAATCCGTGATGGTGATGCGCGTAACTTTAAAACCTGTTTCGACAATCAGATTCCGCAATAGGTCATGCGTCATTGGGCGTTGTGGGACAATTTTTTCAATCTCTAAAGCGATGGCATTAGCTTCATATGCGCCGACCCAGATTGGCAGAATTGTGTCCGAGTCAATTCCCTTTAAAACCACTATTGGAGTGTTCGTATTGGGGTCCATAATTAACGCCCCGATTTTTACTTCAACTAACATAATGATCACAAATCTCCCCATATAAAGTGTTTGTTTTGGCTTGCGTAATTTTTATCTCGATAATTTTACCTAAAAGTTTATTCGAACCCTTAAAATTTACAACCTTCTGACAAGTTGTATGACCGGAAAGTTCAGCCTTATTTTTACTGGAAATTTTCTCAACCAAAACTTTAACTGTTTTGTCAAGATACGATTGAAAAATACTGCGTTGATTAGATTTGATTAACTTTTCTAATTCTAAAAATCTCTCTGTCTTGTTCCTTGCCAAAATATTGTCAATCATCGAATAAGCGGGCGTTCCGGGTCTTGGAGAATACTTAAAAATAAAGGCACTGTCAAATTTGCAATAGTCAGCCATTTTTAAAGTATCGAAAAAATCTTCGTCAGTTTCATTTGGAAAACCGACAATAATATCTGTCGTTAAAGAAAGTTTCCGCGACGCGGATTTTATCTTGTCAATCTTTTCCAAATAACTTTCGATGGTATGACCACGCCTCATCGCTCTTAAAATATTATTACTTCCCGATTGGACCGGCAAATGCACCCAATTACAGAGATTTTCGTTTTCGTCAAGGGCATCAACTATATCCGGATGAAAATCTCTGGGAAATGACGTATTAAATTTTATACGTTCTATGCCGGTTGCTGCAACTGCCCGAAGCAACCTCGAAAAAGCAGTTGCGCCGTGAAAGTTTTCAAGCCCGCTATCGGTTTTCGGACGATAACTGTTAACGTTTTGACCGATTAGATGAATTTCCTTCACGCCTTGCCGCCGCAGGTTTAAAACCTGGCGAATAATTTCCGAAGCTGGCAGACTTTTTTCCCTGCCGCGTGAAAAAGGAACAATACAATAGGTGCAGAATTTATTACAGCCTTCGATAATCGGCACAAACGCAATATATGGCGAATGTCTCTGCGCCTCGCCAACCGACCAATCGTAATTGTCTTCGCGGTCGCCTAAATCAAAATAATTTTTTTGCCCGGCAAAAACTTGTTCGATAGCTTGAGACACGCGCCCGACGGCTTTTGTTCCCAAAACAAAATCAATTTCGTTTCTGCCTTCAAACAGTGTTTCGCCTTCGAGTTGAGCGACACACCCCAAAACTCCGACAATTTGTTTATTTCCACTTTTTTCTCTCTCCGAGTTGCGAATCTGCCCAACTCTCGTATAAAGTTTGTGTTCAGCCTTCTCTCTGACCGAACAGGTATTTATTAAAACAACATCAGCCGCCGCTTCATTCGGCGTTATTTCAAAACCGTCCGCAGCGAGTTTGGCAGCGACTCTTTCCGAGTCGGAAACATTCATTTGGCAGCCGAAGGTTTCGAGATAAACTTTTTTCATAAATCTTTTTAAATTTGGCGGAAAAACGGTCGCAATTAAGAAAATAAAAAATATGAATTCAAATTACAAACCGAAAGATTTCGTTCATTTGCATTTACATTCGGATTATAGCCTTTTGCAGAGCGCAATCCAACTCAAGCCCTTAACCAAGCGTCTGCAAGAATTGGAAATGAAGGCTTGCGCCATCACTGATTACGGTAATATGTATGGCGCAATTTCATTTTATAATAATATGAAAGCCAATGAAATTCATCCAATTTTAGGCTATGAAGCCTATCTTTCTTTTGGCAGCCGTTTTGACCGCGAATCCCGATTGCAAGGCGGCGAGCGACCTTATTACAATTTGATTTTGTTAGCGAGGGATTTGGAAGGCTATCACAATCTGGCATATTTGGCATCAAAAGCCTTTACCGAAGGCTTATATCACAAACCGCGGATAGATTTAGAACTTTTAGCCGAGAAAAGCAAAGGATTGATTGGCTTATCCTCTGGTTTTGACGGTGCCGTCTGGCATTTTTTGAGACAGGATAATACCGAAAAGGCTTTTAAAAACGCCAAACTTTTTGAAGAAATTTTGGGCAAGGGTAATTTTTTTATTGAGATTCAAGACCACGGTTTAAAAGAGGAAAGAAAAATCCGCCGCCAACTTATCGAACTTTCCCGAAAAACTGAAATTCCACTCGTGGCAACTAATGATGCACATTATTTGAGCAGAGAAGATGCACGGGCGCAGGAGATTCTGCTGGCAATCGGCGAGCAAAAAACGATTAGTGCCAGCACAAAAGCCGAAAGCGAGAATTTTTATCTGCGTTCGGCGCAGGAGATGTGGGAAATTTTTGGCGAGGAACTTCCCGAAGCATTACAAAATACGATAAAAATTGCGGAAATGTGTCAAGTGTCATTTCCAAAAAAAAGCGAACTGTTTCTGCCAAATTTTCCGATACCAATCGGCACCGACTGCCATACAACGGACGAGTATTTTGAAAGAGTTGTGATGGAAGGCTTTGAAAATCGCCAAAATAAAGTCTGGAATCAGATGCTGGCGGACGGAAAACTTAAATACTCATTTGCCGATTACCACAAACGGATAGAAGGGGAAATTACAACCATAAAAAATATGAAATTTTCGGGCTATTTTTTGATTGTCTGGGAATTTATCCGCTATGCCAGAGAAAAGGGTATTCCCGTCGGACCGGGACGCGGTTCGGCAGCCGGTTCGTTGGTTGCGTATTGTTTGGAAATTACCGATATCGACCCGCTGCAATACGATTTACTATTTGAACGCTTTCTCAATCCCGAAAGAGTTTCGATGCCCGATATTGACATTGATTTTTGTGTGCGCGGACGCAGCGAGGTAATTAATCATGTTACCGAATTTTATGGGCGCGAAGCAGTTTGTCAAATTATTACCTTTGGAACGCTTGCCTCAAAAGCGGCAATCAAGGATGTCGGACGGGCTTTAAGTATGTCATACGGCGAGGTCGAAAAAATAGCCAAATTGATGCCGCCGCCGGTTCGCGGGCGCAACATCAGTATTTCTCAAGCCCTCGAACAAGTAGCGGATTTAAGGAAAGCTGTTGAAACGGATGAAAAGGTCAAGGATTTGATTGACATGGCGAAAAGACTCGAAGGCTGCTCGCGCCATTCATCGGTTCACGCGGCGGGCGTGGTAATTTCTCCGAAACCGCTCCACGAGTTAGTTCCGATATCGCTATCGGCAAAAGGCGAGTTGACTAGTCAATACACGATGAACGATCTCGAAAAGGTAGGAATGCTTAAGATGGATTTCCTTGCTTTAACCACTTTAACGGTTATAAGCGACTGCTTAAAATCCATTAAACAAAAAAAAGGTCTTGAAATTGATTGGAGCAAAATTCCGCTTGACGATTTGAGAACCATGGCATTGTTTGGCGAGGGGAAAACAGAAGCGATTTTCCAATTTGAATCGTCCGGGATGCAGGAGATTTGCCGCCGTTTAAAGCCAAAAGAATTGGAAGATTTGGCGGCGTTAAATGCGCTCTATCGTCCGGGTCCGCTCGACGGCGGAATGATAGATGATTTTATTGCGCGGCATCGCGGCGAGAAAAAAGTGCAGTATATTGTGCCGCAGATGAAAGACATTTTGAGCAACACTTACGGTATTTTGGTTTATCAGGAGCAGATTATGCAGCTTGCCCAGGTGCTTGCCGGTTACAGCTTGGGCGAGGCGGATTTGATGCGGCGGGCAATGGGAAAAAAGAAGCGCGAGGAAATGGCACTGCACGAGGAAAAATTTATTGAAGGTGCTGTTTCCCGTCATATAAGGCGGGAAAAGGCGGAAGAAGTTTTTCGCCTGATGGCACAATTTGCCGATTACGGATTCAACCGCAGCCATAGCGTTGCATATGCTTATTTAGCATTTCAGACTGCTTATCTTAAAGCATATTATTCCGCTTATTTTTATGCGGCTGTTTTATCCAACGAAGCCCATGATACGACTAAAATATACAAATACTCAAACGAACTGCGTTCTTCCGGTTTAAAACTGCTCCCGCCCGATATCAACGAAAGCGATGCTGATTTTACGCCGCTTGATAATGCGGTGCGGTTTGGTCTCAGCGCGATTAAAGGAATCGGCGCGGCAAGTGTTCAATTAATTATTGAAGCACGGAAACAAGGAAAATTTACATCTTTGTATGATTTTACTTCCCGGCTTGACCAAGGCTCTATCAACCGCCGCGCTCTGGAAGGTTTAATTACCGCCGGAGCTTTTGATTCGTTGATGCCGGCTGATTTGAGCGTAAATCTTTGGCGAGCAAAGCATTTTGCCGCTATCGATAATTCTCTTTCACACGGACAGAAGATTTGGCAGGATAAAGTCAGAGGTCAAGATGGACTGTTTGGAGTTCATCAGGAAACATCAAAATCAAATTTACATACCGAGTTGCCGGATGTTAAGGTGTGGACGCAAGCTGAACTGTCAAAGCTGGAAAAGGCGGCGGTCGGATTTTATTTGTCAACTCATCCGCTTGATGAATACGGGGAAATTTTATCGGATTTGAAGATATTGAATATTGCTGATTACCCAGATTTAATACCTGGCGATAAAATAACTATCGCCGGAATTGTTTCGAGTTTGCAGACGAAATACAGCAAAAAAGGCAATCGTTTTTGTATTTTTCGGCTTGAAGACCAGTCAATCGGCGTAAAATGTCTGGCGTGGTCAGAAGCATCTGCCAGATATGCCGAATGTTTAAAAGACGATGAACTTTTGATTGTCAGCGGTCGGGTCGAATCAAGCGAAGGACAGGAAATTACTTTAATTTTGGAAGAAGCTAAAAAAATTGCCGATGCCGTAACGCAAAAGGCACAGGCTGTTTCAATTATACTTCCGGAGAAAAATGTCGATGAAAAATATCTCGAAGATATATTTACTGCCTTAAGCAGAAATAAAGGAAACTGCGAGGTCTTTTTAAGTTTTCGGATAGATCGAGATATTCTTCTTAAGGTTCATTCACCGCCGCTGCGGATTCAAGGCTCGAGCCGTTTAGAGAGTGATTTGAAGCAGAGCGGCTGTCAGGTTAGCTGGTTATTATAAAAAGCTTTGGGACTAAAAAATATGAAAGAAGAAAAAAAAACAAGCGATGCTTTTGAGCGCGTGCAAACGGCGAGGCATCCCGAAAGACCATATACAATGGATTTACTCGGAACAATTTTTAAGGATTTTGTCGAAATACACGGCGACCGACGCTATGCCGATGATGCGGCGATGGTGTGCGGCTTTGCCAAACTCGATGACTTTGAGGTTGCCGTCATCGGACAACAAAAGGGGCGCGACACCAATCAGAGGCGATTTCGGAATTTCGGAATGCCGAAGCCCGAAGGCTACCGAAAAGCATTACGAGTGATGAAAATGGCGGAAAAATTCGGCAGACCGTTGATAACTTTGATAGATACGCCCGGTGCTTATCCGGGAATTGATGCCGAAGAGCGCGGACAAGCTGAAGCTATCGCTTTTAATCTGCGTGAAATGGCAAATCTCAAAGTTCCAATCATCGCGGTTATTTTGGGCGAAGGCGGTTCTGGCGGGGCGTTGGCGATCGGCATCGGCGATCGGGTTTTGATGATGGAAAATGCGGTTTATTCGGTAATCACGCCGGAAGGTTGCGCGGCAATTTTGTGGAAAGATGCAGAACAAGCCGGGCGGGCAGCGGAAGTTTTACGTTTGACTGCCAAAAACTTAAAACAATTCGGACTGATAGATGAAATTGTGCCGGAGCATACTGATTGGAAATTTAATTCCGATGAAAATTCTGAACTACAAAAATCTTATAAAAAAACAGCTGAAAATTTAAAGGAAATTTTGCTTCGCAATTTAAAGCAATTGGATGTCTTAGATGGCAAGGAGAGGTTAGAATTACGCTTTCAAAAATTCAGGAAAATGGGCAGTTGGATTTCCTGAAGATTTTTTGCTTTTTAGTGTAATACCAAAATAGAAAAGGATGGTGTGGTTTTATTGAAAATAGTGAATAGCGAAGAGTCAATAGTGAATAACTACTCTCTCATCCGCGCCAATTATTAACTTTATTCACTATTGACTCTTCGCTATTGTTCAGTAAACATCTTTACCTAACCAATCTATTTTGTTTCCGTGTAAGAAGGATTAAGTTTGAAAAAAGTAATCTTAATCCTCACTTATATTCTTACATTTTTCTTATTGGCTAACTTAAAATGGAATGTCGTCATCGGTCGGAGAAGTGACGGGAGAACTAGCTTTATCATCTGTAAAACCACCCGTATCATCGGCAAAGTTATTTTCAGACGTAGTGTTTGAGGACATTTCATCGCTGCTTTTCTCGCCGAGAAACTGCAGTTCTGAGCCTTGAATAACTAAGGTATATCGATTATTTCCATCGCGGTCAGTCCATTCTTCAACTTGGAGACGACCTTCGACATAGACCTGCCGTCCTTTGGTTAGATACTTTGAAGCGTTTTCAGCTTGTTTGCGCCAAAACGTTACTTTGAACCAGGTTGTATTATCCTGCAATTCCCCGGCTTTATCGCGCTTTCTGTCATTTACTGCGACTGAAAAATCGCAGACGGCATCGCCTTGCGGAGTATAACGAAGTTCTGGATCGCGTCCTAAATTCCCGATTATTGAAATTTTATTGAAAGACATATTCTGTTTAATTCTCCATTTATTAATTTTACTTATTGATTTACAGCAAACTTTTTGGGATGTTACTCTCATCCATCTATCAAGGTCAAGCGGCTGTGTTTAGATTTTTTTGGATTTTTCTTATATTTTTATATAAATATAATATCACAAAAGGAAGATAATTTGCTCTGTATTTGGTCAGTCATAAAAACAATGAACCGCTTTCAAAATCCTAGTCCTAGTTTTGTCTGTTCGACCGTCATAGTTTTTCTAGCCCTATTTTATTTAAGTCCGATAACGTTTTCGCAAATAAAATTTGATTCCAGGCTTTTATCACTTCCCTTCAAACAATGCTGGATATATAACAGCAATAAGATAACAAATCTAAACATTGCGTCCGATAATGAAAAGATAATTTATCTTTCTCTTTTAAATGGGGCAGTTCTTGCCTTAAATTCAAGTAATGGTCATAAAATTTGGGAAACTGAAATGGGAGGAGAAATCATATCAACTCCAATTTTAGACAGCTTTGGCGGAAACAACATCTATCTAGTGATAAAACCCTTCATTTCTGAAGATTTAAAGGTCGAGCCGAACTCACTGCTGCCACCGTCTCCAAACAATTTTATAGTTCGTTCTATCAGTCCTTTGACAGGTGTCACACACTGGCAGAACAAATTGGATATAGGTAATGTTAATAACGTATATTTAGGAATTTTTCATGAAAAAATTATTATAATTAGTGAAAACTCCAAGTTATTTGCTTTGAATAAAATGGATGGAACAATAATCTGGAGTAGTTTTTTTGAAAAAGGTTTGTCTTCATTACCGCTTTTCAATAATGATAAAATTATAATCTCAAATCTTGATAATAAAATTTCTATAATTTCAGCTGAAACTGGAACAATTCAATATCAAATCAAAGCAAAGGTAGAAGTTAAGGCGGTTTTATTTAATGAGGGTTGGCTAATTTGGGGAGATAAAAAAGGCGGAGTTTATGCGATCGATCCACAAGAGGAAAGGATTTTATGGCAGTTGCGTTATGGAGCGGAAATTTCAAATCTGGTTCTTACGCCGATGGGAATTTTAGTTACATCTTTTGATAATTTTATTTATCTGGTTTCGAGGGAACGGGGAAAGTTATTATGGAAAAAAAGATTAGCTGCCAGAATAACCGATTTGCCGTTAATCATTAATAATTTTGGCATAGTTGTTACTTCCTCTGAAGTAACTGTAAACATTATAGATTTAGCAAACGGAAAATCAATAAATCAGATATTTCTCGGATCTGAAAATTATTTGAACAGCCACCCAATTGTATTAAATAATCTAATTGCCTTTCCGACAAACAAAGGTTTAATAACAGTTGTTACTTCTGCCGGTAGCGGTAATTGCCTGACAAACTAACTCACTAAAAGAAGGGCTTTCTTACCACCATCCTTCTTTTAGTGAGTTAGTTTGTTAATTATTAATTATCTAAATTAGTGATTATGTAACCGGATAATTTTGAATCATTGCATATATTTCGTCTTTAATATTTAACTTCTTCTTTTTTAGTGTAGTTTCTTCTAATAACTCTTCGTCATTCGGGTAAATTAACTGTGCTAGTTCAGACAATCTTTTTTCGTAGTTTTGGTGTTGTTGGACCAGTTCCCTAAAGGTTTGGTTTTCCTTTATAAGTTCGTCTCTGACTGTATCTACCGTTGATATATTCATAGCGTTGTTTTTCCTTCCTGATTTAAGATTTTTGTAGCTCATAATATTTAAATTGTATTTGCGAGCCATAAATAAGATGTTATATTAGAAACCCTGCCTGAATCAAGTTTGTTTTATAAAACGGTTTCTTATAGAACTAATTTCATAACAATTCCATCTTCAGTCGGATTATTGTAGTAGTTTTTTCTTTGATACGATTGGCTAAAGTTGTTTTTTTTGTAAAATTCTATCGCATTTATGTTTGATTTCCTTACTTCCAACCAAATTAAGTCTATTTCATTTTTCTTTGCCATCTCTTTAAATTTGCTAAACAACTGTTTTCCAATTCCTTTATTTTGATATTTTTTAGCGATAGCGAAGCTGTATATTTCGGCTTCGTTTTCCGGGCTATAACTTGTTTGACCCAACTTTTCAGAAGACTTTTGTTTTAGAAGAATAGGATTAAAATCCTTATTAATTATCAGACGCGCAACAATAAAACCGTTGATCTCTTTTTTTGTCTTGGCAACTAAGGTAACTAACTCATCGTTTTGGATAGCTTTTAGATAATCAATATAATTCCACGAAGTTAAATTACACTCCATTTGAATTTTCAAAACTTTTTCTATCTCGGCTGCCTCTAAAACTGTAATTTTTATTGATTCACTTTTCAATTTTTTGGTCTTTTATCTTAGTAGTATAATTGTGATATTGTCTATGATTATCGGACGCGCTTGTGTTTGTCATCCGTAATCCTTTAATGCCAATAAACTTCGCTAAATTTTCACCTGCATTAATCAGTGAAATTTCCTTTGTTAAGTTTCTTTGTTTTTGCTCGTTAATAAAAGAAAATAATTTGTCGTGAACTATCAATTCTTCAACTTCCCCTTGATTTATAAACTCAATAAATTCCTTAAAAGTCTTAATCTCCGGTGAGATCTTTACTATACAATCGGAATTATTAGCGTCAAAAATTTGACAGGCTATTTGCTTTCTCCCAAACGGTGTCGCGGTAAGTGTTCTTTTCGGCTTATCTGATAACAAAAACAACGTTTCAAGAACATTTACTCCAATCCATTGGCAGTTCCAACTCTTTTGCAATCCCAAAACCGTGGCGAAACCGATTCTAGCACCTGTCATACTGCCCGGACCGCTCGAAAATACAATCAAATCTATTCGCGTTTTTTCCGGTTTGTGTTTTCCTAACAAACTGGCTATTTGTTCTAAAACATCTTCTGCCTTTGATACTTCCCTCTTCCCTATCCAAAAATCAATCTCCGTCTCATTTTCCAAAAGCGAAATACTCCCGCCCCCGATGGCTGTCTCTATCGCCAGTATCAATTTTTTATTCATTTGCCGTTCTTTTGCCGTTCTTTTTTCGCCAATCACCGACTATGCTTTTTATTACTCTTTCAAGCGAAGGTTTGAGCCTTAAAAAAATATCGCCTATTTGATAGAAAATTCGTCGGCGGTTGTCAAATTCTCCTTCCATATCAACGGTCGCCTGAATCGGATTAGGCGGAATTCTTTTGCGAATCTGCCTGAATAATTGTTTCTTATCGTGAAGACTAGAACTTAGCGAACCTAACCTGACACTATTGTCGTTCCATTCTTTCTCAACCGTTTTTAACATCCATTTCGGCAGTGTGTTTTTTGCTTCATCGGCAAAAGCGAGGTCATCAATAAATAGTCCCAGATAGCGATGCGCCAAACCAATTGTGCAAATTATCCATCTCCGACGCTTTTGACTGACAACATCCAAGCATCTCTCCCAATCAAAATCTTCGGGACGATTAGCGACGGCATAATAAATGTCCCAAAGTTTCTCTCTGTTTGCGCCGCCGTCCGTCAGCCAGTGAACGCAAAGCACTCGCAAATGGTCTTCGGCTCGCAAAACCCGAATCTCGGTTTCACCACATTTTATAAAAATTGAATTGGCAAAAAGATTTTCAAAAGATACTGTATCGAGATGTCTTATGCCTTTGTGCAGATCAACCGGTAAATCTTCTTCTGATTTTTCCAGAAATTCGGCGGCTTGCTCATAACAGCTAGGAGCGATGAGAAAATCTAAGTCCGTGTACCGGCGCCGATAAGGTTCGGGATACATTTGGGCGGCAATCCAACCTTTAATTAAAATAGGCTTGAACCCGGCTTTATCAAACCGAATCCAAGCCTTTTCCAAAATAAATTCATTTACTTTGTCTTGAAGTAAGCTAACTTTTTTTTGAATTTCTTCTCTAACTAAATCTTCATCAAATCTACAATCCATTAAAGTTAGTTCTAATTCTTACTCGGGTCCCTTTCTTGTGTCTGTCCTCCTTTTCTTTGTCTGGAGGTTGGACATGCGCCTTGACCCGAAGAAGTATCACATTCATGAACACCGGCAGGACAACAAACTCCGCCACAACATATTCGATTATTATTTTGACACACCGTACCGTCGGATGCACCCGAACAAGTGGCTACCTGTGCAGCCACGGGTGCTGCCAAGGACGCAATAATCGGTAAAGCGATAACCGAGGCTAAACCAACTCGTCGAATAACTTCCCGGCGTGAATATCCGCTAAATTTGTTCTCCGGTTTGACAT
>JACCYR010000439.1 GCA_013696385.1 Acidobacteriota bacterium | reverse complement strand
CACCGCCAGATAACCCGATGCACCGCCGTGTCCGACTGAGGAATAAAGAATTGCAACAATAAAAATCGCAGCAATTATAAAAATTCCGAACGATTCAATCATTTAATTTAATTGTGTAAGAAGTTATCGGCAAACCCGAACCGTCGTCAAATTCCGCGCCTGCCCGCACGCCCAACCGCGCAATTTCTTCGCATTTTTTATCTGCGTCGTGATAAATGGCAAACATCGCGCCGAGCGCGTATTCGCTTCCGCTTCCATTAGCGTAAAATTTTGAAAATTCTTGAACGTAGCGATACGAACTCAAGCCAAAAATTCCATTCGAATTAACTATCAAAACATCGCCTCTGAAGGTTTCAAAATCTTCTTCGTCATCGGCGCGAAGAAAATAGTTTTCCTTTAGTTCCTTATGAAGTAGAAGCCCGAAGCGAAAAATATCGATTGTATTTTTAAACGAAATCTTTTTCTTCGTTTTTGCTAAAAAATCTTCAACCGCGATGCCCAAACTCGCCGAGCCGGTAACGCCGATATAATTTCCCCGACATTTGAAAATCTTTTCGCTGTTGACAATATATTCCGCAGATTCTTTTGTATTACCGAAAGTCGTCAAAGTGTCGGCGGCAATCGTCGCAGAGCCGTCTTTTTTTACAACCACAATTGTTGACATATTTTATTTGTGCGCTTTGAAAGCCGTCTGATTTATTGATAAAAGCCATGTGTCCCAATCTTGAAGTGCCATTTCTACTTGAATTTGATGGCGTTCACGTCGCCCACGATATTTTTTACGCAACTCAACGGGCAGCTGTTCGAGCAAACCAAACGTGATATTGACGGGCTGGAAATTTTTTGTTTCCGCATTTGTAACATAACGGCATAACGCGCCGATTGCGCTCATCGTCGGCGCGGTTATCAAATTTTGATTTTTTACAATTCGCGCCGCGTTTAAGCCGGTCAGCCAGCCTGTTCCAACCGATTCGATATAGCCTTCAACGCCTGTAATCTGTCCGGCAAAAAACAGATTCGGATTTTTGATTGTTTGCAAAGTGTCCATTAAAACCTTTGGCGAATTGATAAAAGTATTGCGGTGAATCTGTCCGAATTGCAAAAAATCTGCATTTTCAAGTCCTGGAATCAGCTTTAAAACTCTTTCCTGCTCACCGTAACGCAGATGATTTTGAAAACCGACTAAGCTGTAAACGTCCGCCATCAGATTTTCCTGCCGAAGCTGAACGGCGGCGTAAGGCTCGCGTCCGGTTTTCGGAGTCGGCAAACCTTTCGGCTTCATACAACCAAAACGCAAAGTGTCAACGCCGCGCCGCGCAAGTTCTTCAATCGGCAAACACGATTCAAACCATTTTGTATCTTCAAACCGTTTAAGCGGAACGCTTTTTGCTTCAACCAACGCGTTGTAAAAAGTTTCGTATTGCTCTTTATCAAACGGACAATTCACATAATCATCACCGCCTTTGCCGTAACGCGCCGCTTTAAAAGCAATCTGCATATCAATCGAATCCGCCGCGACAATCGGCGCAATCGCGTCATAAAAATAAAGCTGGTCATCGCCCGTTAGTTTCATTATTTCCGTCGTCAAAGCCTCGCTTGTGAGTGGTCCGGTGGCGATAATTGTAATTTCATCCGGCGGAATTGTTTTGACTTCTTCACGAATCAGTTTGATATTCGGATGATACTCGATTTTTTCCGTAATAAAATCGGCAAATTTCCCGCGGTCAACCGCAAGTGCCGCGCCCGCCGGAACTTTCGTCGCTTCGGCGGCTTCCATTACGAGTGAATTTCCGCGCCGCAACTCTTCCTTTAAAAGGTAAGGCGCAGTTCCGACTTCATCGCTCTTTAACGAATTCGAACAAACGATTTCCGCCAATTTTTCGGTGCGATGCGCCGGCGTTTGCCGGACGGGACGCATTTCATAAAGTTTGACCTTCACGCCGCTTTCCGCCGCTTGCCACGCCGCTTCCGTTCCGGCTAAACCGCCTCCGATAACATTTATTTCATTCATTTGAGAGATTTTAACGCAAAATTATCAAGACTGAAAATAGGAAAGAAAGTTTGATTGAAAACAGAAACAAATGAAAAGACTAGGGCTTTGTAACGTTAATTTTAAAAAGCGCGTCAAGCGTTTTGAGTTCAAGCGTTTTGAGTTCCAACTAAAGGTTGGCTTTTCCCTAGCTAAGAGCCAACTAAAGTTGGAACTCAAAACTTCGAAAACTTTTCAAACAATTTTGGTTGTCTTATCCATCAACTCAATAAAACGCTCGAAAAGATAGTGCGAATCGTGCGGACCGGGCGCGGATTCGGGGTGATATTGAACGCTGAAAATCGGCAGAGTTTTGTGCTGCAGACCAGCAACCGTTTGGTCATTAAGATTGATGTGAGTTATCTCAACCTCTTGAGGCAAACTTTTCGCTTCAACGGCAAAGCCGTGATTGTGCGAAGCAATTTCAATTTTTCCCGTCGTTAAATCTTTAATCGGCTGGTTTCCGCCGCGATGTCCGAATTTTAATTTGTAAGTTTTGCCGCCGAATGTTTGTCCTAAAATCTGATGTCCGAGACAAATTCCGAACATCGGCACGTTTTTTTTGGTCAACTTCTTGATTTCCGCAACAACTTTTTTCATCGAAGACGGGTCGCCCGGACCGTTTGAGAGAAAAATCCCGTCGGGTTTCATTTCTAAAACTTCTTCGGCGGAAGTTTCGGCGGGAACAATCGTCAGACGACAACCGAATTTTGAAAATTCGCGCAAAGAATTGGTTTTTACGCCGAAATCGTAAGCAACGACGTGAAATTTTTTCGCGCCGTCTGCTTGATATTCAAAAGATTCTCTGATTGTTACCACGCTGGCAAGTTCGCGGTTTTTCATTTCGGGCGAACTTTTTACTTTTTCCAAAAGGCGTTTTTCGTCCAAATCAGCACTTGAAATAGCGGCTCGCATTGCGCCTTTGCTCCGAATGTGGCGGACAAGTGCGCGGGTGTCAATGTGTTCAATACCGGCAATTTTGTAGCGTTTCAAATATGAATCCAGAGTTTCGGTTGAACGCCAGTTTGAAGCAATGCGGCTAGCTTCGCGGACGGCAAAACCTTCAACCCACGGATGGTGTGATTCGGTATCTTCTTCATTCACGCCGTAATTTCCGATGAGCGGATACGTCATACAAACAAGTTGTCCGGCATAAGATGTGTCGGTCAAAATTTCTTGATAGCCGGTCATTGAAGTATTAAAAACCATTTCGCCAAATGCTTCGCCTTCCGCCCCGAAAGATTCGCCGCGAAATGTTCTGCCATCTTCGAGAACTAAAATTGCTTTTTTTGATAAATTCATTTTAATTTCGTAAATCGTAAATCAGCACCCCAACAAAATTAGATTCAACTCAAAACGCTTAAACTTATTTTTGTTGCAGTGCTTCGTTAATGTGAGAACGCAATACGATTTACGATTTACTATTCATCGCTTTCGGCGCGAATATCATCTGGCTTTACTTCTTCGATATTATATTTGCCGTGTTCCAAAAAACCGATCTCCGAAGGTTTCCAATAACGGAAAAACGCCTTGCCGTAAATGTATTTTTCGGGAACTAAACCCCAATACCGCGAATCGGAAGAATTATCGCGGTTGTCGCCCATCACAAAATAGTAATGTTCTTCAACTCGCTTCATCGGAAAATTCGGCAAACTCTGATTGTGTTCCGTATCAAGATAAGTTTCATTCAATTCCGTGCCGTTGATAAAAACTTTTCCGCTCCGCAGTTCAACCGTTTCGCCCGGCAAACCGATAACCCGTTTGACATAACTTTTTTCAGGGTCGTGCGGATACCAAAAAACTACAATGTCGCCGCGCTCAAGATGTCCCCAACTGACGCTCTGGAACTTATAATAAACCATTTTATTGACGAGCAAACGCTCGCCGTCGTGAAGCTGCGGCAGCATCGAAGTTCCTTCGACAACAACCGGCTGCGCGACAAAAACGCCGAATAAAACAAAAACGGCAATGATTAAAATAATATCGCGTAGAAGTTTCAAACTTTCCGACCAAAGCCCTTGCCTCGATTCAGTCCTCAAGCGAACAACTTCAATGTCGCGGTCATCCGCCGCTGAAACAACGCCGAAGTCGAATTGGTTTTTCCTTTGAAAATCAAACATAATTAAATAATTTCGATGTATAAATTGAGGCTTTAAGTTGGAACAATTTCCAAGCCAACTTTAAAATTACGGATAAGTCCGCTAAATGTCAAAAAATAAAAGGAGTTTAATCAATTGAACGATAAAATCCGCGAACTTTTTCCGGCTGCAAAAAACTACACTTATCTAAATAGCGCGGCGGTTGCGCCGATGCCGACGACGGCGGTTGAAGCCGTCGCTTTACAACTGCGGGATGTTTCCGAAAACGGTTCAGCCAATTTTAATAATTGGGTTGCGACGAAAAACCGCGCCCGCGAAATTGTCGCCCAAATGCTCAATGTAAAATCTGAGCAAATTGCATTTATGCGAAATACATCTGACGGATTTTCCACCGTCGCCAACGGCTTAAAATGGAAGACGAGCGATAATATTGTAAGTTTTGCCAAAGAGTTTCCCGCGAATTTTTACGCTTGGCGGCGCGTCAGAGATGATTTTGGCGTTGAATTTCGTTTATGTCCAGAGAGAAACGGGCGAATTGATTTGGACGAATTTATCGGTTTGATTGATATAAATACGAAACTTGTTTCAATCAGCGCGGTGCAGTACGGTTCAGGTTTTTGCGCCGATTTAGAAAGAATCGGGCAAGCGGCGCGAAAAGTTGACGCGCTTTTCGCGGTTGATATTATTCAAGCATTTGGCGTGATGCCGTTTGATTTGCCCGCGCAAATGATTGACATTGCGGCGGGCGCAAGCCACAAATGGCTGTGTTCGCCCGAAGGCTGCGGCATTTTGTATCTTTCCGATAAAGCGCGGGAACGAATTAAACCGACTCTGATCGGCTGGATTAGTGTTGAAAACGCTTGGGATTTTGAAGATGTTGAGCAGAAATATAAACCGAACGCTTTGGCTTGGGAAACGGGAACAGGCTGTTCGTCCCTCTTTTACGGATTAGAGCAAAGCGCGAAACTTTTGTTTAATACGGACGCGGAAAAAATCAAGAATTATTTGGAAGATTTAACCGATTATTTATGCGAAATTCTGCCGACGGAAAATTACGAGATTGTCAGTTCACGCAAAGCAGGCGAAAAATCGCAAATCGTTTGTATCAAATACGGCGGCAATCTGTCGCCGACGCAAATTACCGACCAATTACAGCGCGAGCAAATCATTGTGTCGCCGCGCAATGACCGAATCCGCGTCGCGCCGCATTTTTTTAATAATCAGAACGACATTGAAAAACTAGTGAAAAATTTGCCTTCTTAGGCAGGCGAAGCAATTTTAACTTTTTCGCCCTTCTCGACTTGCGAAACTTCCATCACCAACGGCTGTTTCTTTTCGACGATTTCGGTTAACGATTTGACGGCAGGCGTGAGTTCAACTTTAGCTGAAAGAACGCGCGAAACTCTTTTCGGAAGGAGCATCGGTGCAATGTTTGCAATCGAATCAGCTAACCCCGCAACATCGCCGCCGCCCGTCCAATGTTCACGCAAAACTTTTTCATCCGTGCGGTTGATAAGCCGGAGCAAAGTCAGCGCAACCAGATATAAATCGTCAATCTGACCGGCAAACGGAATCATATCGGGAATAAAATCAAGCGGCATAATGACATAAACTATTGCGCCGACGACTAAAATTTTTTCTGTTGTCGGAACACGCTTATCGGTCAAAAGTTTGCCGAAAAGTTTTACCATGTTCGGCAGAAACATCAGCAGATTTTTCATTCTGTCTTTTAATTCCGACTTTTCTTTGCGTGTCGGTTTAACGGCTTTCGCCGATTGCGGTTTGGTCATTTTATTTGCTCCTTTTTTTGTTTTACTTAGTCTAAAGAATATCGCGCCGTTTGTGCAAGTCTTTACATTTATGATTTATCATTTATCATTTATTAATTGTTAAATTTTTATCACCAGCGATTCTTGATGTTGAACCTAAAACTTAAATTATCGCATTTGATAAGTGATAAATGATAAATGAAATATGATCCTGCAAAACATTCGCTTAAGAGCATCCGAAAATCTCCAGCACATTATTTTGCCCGAAGGCGAAGATGTTCGCGTAATACAGTCGGCGGAAATGTGCGTCCGCGACAAAATTGCTAAAATTACCATAATCGGCAGCGAAGAAAAAATTCGTCAAGCGGCGCGGGCGGCAAACGCAAATTTAAACGGCGTGGAAATTCTCGACCATCGCAAATCCGCCGATTTCGCCAAAACGGCGATGTTTTATCACGAACTGCGCCGCGCCAAAGGCGTAACGCTTGAAGAAGCCGAACAAACCGTTAAAGACCCGCTTTATTACGGAAACCTGCTTGTAAAACTTGGGAAAGCCGACGGCTCGGTTGCAGGCGCAACCAACACCACGGCGCACACGGTTGCTGCCGCGCTGCGCTGTGTCGGTGCGCGTCAAGGCTTTAAAATTGTTTCTTCATTCTTTCTAATGGTTGTTCCCGACAAAAATTTCGGATACGAAGGTGCGCTTATCTACGCTGATTGCGGCGTTGTCATTGACCCGAATGCCGAAGAACTCGCGGAAATCGCTATCGCTTCGGCTGATTCGTGCCGCGCTTTATTAAACGTTGAACCGCGCGTGGCAATGCTGTCTTTTTCGACAAAAGGAAGTGCCAAACACAAATTAGTTGACAAGGTTATCGAAGCGATGAAAACCGCCCGCGCCCGCGTTCCCGATTTGGAAATTGACGGCGAACTGCAAGCTGATGCCGCGCTCGTTCCGTCGGTTGCCGCATCAAAAGCAAACAGTTCAAGCGTCGCCGGACGCGCCAATGTTTTGATATTTCCTGATTTGAATGCGGGCAACATCGCTTATAAATTAACCGAAAGATTAACTGGCGGAACTGCCATCGGACCGATTCTGCAAGGCTTAGACAAACCTTGCAACGATCTCTCGCGCGGCTGCCAAGCCGAAGACATTGTTGACGCGATAGCGATTACAGCGGTGCAGTCGCAAGCGCGAAAGGCTTGATTAAAAAATTAGGCAGAAGCCCGCATGGAAGTCGAGGGCGTTTTCCTTATCGTGCGACACACTTAATAACATGCGTGTTTCTGCATTAACTTCAGCCGCGCCACTCATTAGCCAATAGACTGTAAACCGCTTGGTCAATAAATCGGTCTTTGAGCCATTCCGATTGCCGCAAAACGCCTTCTTGCGTAAAACCCAGCCTTTCGGCAACCGCGCAGCTTCTGGGATTTTCCGTGTCGCAGATTATTACTATTCGGTTAAGATTTAGTTCCTCAAATGCGTGAGCAATCATTAGTTTGCAAACTTTTGTGATAAGTCCTTTGCCTTCAAAAGCTAATCCGAGCCAGTAGCCGAGTTCAGTGGTGCGGTTTTCCCAATCAATTTCGTGATAGCGAATCGCGCCCGCAAGTTTTCCTTGATGCCAAATGCCGACACCCAAACCTTTATTGTCCGCAAAAAGAGCCAGGTCGCGCCTGATTGATTCCCGCGCTTCATCGAGCGAAAAAAGCTGCGGAATTTCAAGATGCCGCTCCCGATTTTGCTCAACTAAAGAAAACAAGATTTCGGTATGTCGCTCTTCAAGCAGACAGATTTCAGAATAATTATCCAATTTGTATCGAAACATATTTATTGTTAACAGAGATTTATTTTTGCCTTTGAACAACGGCTTTCCGTATCGCTTCGTAAGATTCCGCCGCAAAGCGTTTTTGAATGTAACTGACAAACGGAGAACCGATTTTTGCCAGCCAATTCTCCGGTTTTGCAAAAGCATGAAGTTTATAAAAAATCGCGTCTGTTTCTTTATTCCGTTCGATTAAAAATTGTTCTTCGCCTTTTTCCGAATGCGCGGGCAAAGTTCCAATTGCAAAGCCGAATCGTTGAAATTGTTCGTTTTCTTCGTCAATTACATAAACAATGCGGCACGGATTCAGCGACCAAATACCGAGATGGTTTGCCAGAACTGCGACAATTTCGCCCTTCTTTATCGGCACGTTTGACGGGAAAACCTGTGTCCAATCTAAAGCATACATCTGCCACGAGCAAAGCGCGCCCATCGCAATTTTGTAAGTTTCCCGACCTTTGTCCAACTCCTTACGAAAATGGTTTATCGGATAACTTTTGGGCGCGTTACGGTCTTTCGTCGCGCCGGTTTCGTTGTATGAAAACGGCAGGCGCGATGATTGTAATGCGTTAATCTTGTTGATTTTCTTATTCGAAGGTTTGAATAGAAAAAACACAATTGATTATCACATAATTGTTTTGAAGATGTTAAATTTTGTGCGGATTTCGAGTTAGTTGTTCGTTATCTTATAATGTAAAATTTATTGTATTGGCAGCGAACAATAGGCGAAATGTTTTAATGAATTTTTCAAAAGCAACAGATGTTTTAATTATCGGCGGCGGCGTGATCGGCTTGGCATTGGCGCGGCATCTGCGGCGCAAAGGCATAAAGCGCGTAACGATTCTCGAAAAAAATCAGGCGTGCGGAATGGAAGCCTCAAATGCCGCCGCCGGAATGTTAGCTCCGCAAGCCGAAACCGATAATGCCGATGATTTTTTTTATTTTTGCCGTGAAAGCCGCGATTTGTATCCGGATTTTGCAAACGAGTTGTTTACCGAAACGAATATTGATATTAAACTCGACCAAAGCGGGACGCTTTATCTGGCTTTCACGGTAAATGATTCGGCGGAAATTTGCCGACGCTTCGAATGGCAGAAAAAAGCGAGCTTAAAGGTTGAGCGTTTAACCGCCGCAGACGTGCGGAAAGCCGAGCCTTTCGTTTCGCCCGAAGTGCGCGAAGCTCTGTTTTTTCCGAAAGACTGGCAGGTCGAAAACCGCAGATTGCTGACAGCTTTGCAAAAGTTTGCCGAATTAAATCAAGTGCAAATTATTAAAAACGCCGAAGTAAAAAATTTGCTGAAGGAAAACGGAAAGGTCATCGGCGCAGAAACCGCAACGGGGAAAATTTTCGGCGAAAAAGTAATTTTGACAACGGGCGCGTGGACTTCACTCATCAAATTTGGCGAAAATGCTCCGGTCTTTGTTCAAATTAAACCGATTCGCGGGCAGATGCTGAGTTTTCAAACCGCCAAACGCCTGTTTTTTCGCGTCATTTACAGCCCGCGAGGTTATCTTGTTCCGCGTTTTGACGGCAGAATTCTGGTGGGCGCGACGGTTGAAGATGCCGGTTTTGACAAAGGCGTGACGGCAGGCGGAATTGATTTCTTGCTGGGAAATGCTTTGGAAATCGCGCCGGGTCTTGTAGATTTGGAAATCAGTGAAAAATGGGCGGGTTTGCGCCCATTTGCGATGGATGGCTTGCCTGTTTTGGGCGATTTTCCCGAAGTTGAAAATCTTTTTGTTGCCACGGCGCATTTTCGCAACGGAATTTTGCTCGCGCCGCTGACGGCGGAAATTATGGCTGATAAAATTGTTGGAAATTCAGACTCGAAGTATTTAGAAGTTTTCAGCCCGCGCCGTTTTAATGCGGCAAAATCGGTTTGAAATTAGAACAACGGTTTTACAATTTTAAGAAAATTTTATCTTTAAAACAATGCGTAAATTATTTATATCTCTGCTTTTTTTATCTTTATCAATTAATGGTTTCGCACAATCGCGGCGGGTTAATCCAAACGCGCCGTCGACAAATACGGCGACGATGGCGACAAACGAACTAACCGCTAAACAAATGTTTGATGAAGCAAACATCTACGCCAAAAACAAATTTGCCGACTTTGAACGCCAGAAAGTTCCGTTTAGCGATAGTCTTTACAAGCAAACCGTTCTGGAACAAAAACAACTTGCGGCGAAATATGCTGCAATCGTTTCGACGCGCCAAAATATCGCGGGCGAAGATTTTTATTATCTCGGAATGCTCAACTGGCTGGCGGAAAACACTGACAATGCCGCCGAAGCGTTTCAAAAATTTCTCGCCGCCGATAATCCCGAAATCCAAAAAGCGCAGACGGCTCGTTCAATCAACGTGGTTATTGCGGCACGGCGCAAAAATTTTGATGAAGCCGAAAAAATTCTGGCTGAATATCTGAAAATCGAGCCAGTGAAATTGAGTGAACGCGCTAAAATCGAAAGTGAATTGGCGAAAAGTTATCAGGCGGAAAACAATTTTGCGAAAGCCGCGCCGCACGCTGAAGAAGCCTTTCGCGCCACCAAGACGGTTTTTAAGGATTCTTCTTCCCGCGCCAAAGCACTTGACCAACTGCTTGATGCGGGAATGACCGTTTTTGATATTTACAAGGCAAACGGAAAGCAGACCGAAGCGGAAAATGCGCTCAAGGATTTGCTGCAGGCGGCGGTTTTATTTGAATCAAGTAATCTTTATTATTATGCTGTCAACGAAAATATTGAGTATTTGATTGAAACCAACCGCAAACCGCTGGCATTGCAGTTGTATTCGAGTGCGCTGGCGCAGGCGACTAAAGATTTTACGGTTAAGGCTTTGCAAGAAGATGTCGTGCGGCGTTTGAAAAAGCGTGAAAAACAATACAGATTGCTCAGCGAAACCGCGCCGGAGTTCACCAATATTGACAGTTGGTTTCCCGGACAACCGCAAACTCTGGCAAGTCTGCGCGGTAAAGTCGTTCTGCTCGATTTTTGGGCGACGTGGTGCCGTCCATGTCTGGACGCTTTCCCGTCGCTGATTGAATGGCATCAGACATTTCAAGAAGACGGCTTGGAAATTCTCGGCGTTACGCGCTATTTTGGCGAAGCCGAAGGTTTCCGGGTTGATAATGCAACCGAAAAAGAGTTTCTCCAACGCTTTAGAAAAGCGCAGCGGCTGCCATATGATTTTGTTGTTACTAATGATAATACGAATCAAATCATTTACGGCGCAACCAACATTCCGACGACGGTTGTGATTGACCGCAAAGGTGTTGTCCGCTACGTCGAAACGGGAGCGAGTGCCAGTCGTGAAGAAGAAATTAAGGAAATGATTATTAAACTTTTGGCGGAGAAATAAAATCGAATGAGTTCCGAACAAGCCAACTGCATTTTTTGCAGAATAATCGCGGGTGAAATTCCTTCTGAATTTGTTTATCAAGATGAAGTCTGCGCGGCTTTCAACGACACCAGCCCGCAAGCTCCATCGCATATTCTCGTTATTCCGCGCAAGCATTTTGCGTCTTTGGATAAAGCGGACGAAAAGCACAAGGAAATACTCGGACATCTGCTTTTGACCTGCGCCGAAATTGCCCGCGAGCAAGGTTTTGCCGAAGACGGTTATCGGGTAGTTATTAACACCAATGAAAACGGCGGACAAACTGTTTTTCATCTGCACGTTCATTTGCTCGGCGGTCGCCCGTTTGTCTTTCCGCCGGGCTAAAAATTTATTTTTAGAAAATGTAGTATGGAAAAAGTTTTTATCAGTATATTTTTAACTGCGCTCGTGTTTTTGCAGTTAAATTGCAGCGATAACACGGCAGAAATAAATGCCAATCAAGCGGATTTATCAATAACGCCCGCGCCGACGGCAGAAGCTGACCAAGCAGTAGATGCCAACATCAAAGCGATAGAAACTCCGCTTCCGGATTATCCAGATGCAGACACGGCTCTGGCGGAAGGCAACAAATTTTTTGATGCCAACGAGAACGAAAAAGCGGTTGACGCTTACAAACAAGCCATCAAATTAAATCCCGATTTAGCCGAAGCCTATTTCAAACTCGGCATTACTTATTCACTTCTCGAAAATGAACCGGAAGCGGCGGAAAATCCCGACGAAACGCCGACCCCGACTCCGACCAAAAAAGGCAAAAAGAATGTGCCGAAATTAAGTAAATCGGACATAGCGTTTGAAAACGCGGTCAAAGTTTATAAAAAGATTGTGGCAAAAAATCCGAAGGATGACGCGGCACATTATAATCTCGGACTTTCTTACAACAAGTTAAACCAGGATAAGGAAGCGGAAAAAGCCTTACGCCAAGCCGTTAAACTCAAACCCGAAGACAGCCAGTATCAAACCGACCTCGGCGCGATTCTGATAAAACTTGCCCACTATGACGAAGCCGTCAGTGCATTAAAAAAGGCTGTAAAACTTGATGAATCAAACCTGCAAGCCGCAGAACTGCTGGAAAAAGCCGAAGCCGGAAAAAAACGAGTAGATTACGGAGTCAATAAAATTGTTAAGGAAAAACCAAAGATAAACAGTAATACACAAAAGCAAAAATAAGAAAATAATCGATTAAATTACAGACGAAAGTTCTTGTCGGAAAAAATTATTATCGCAGCAATCCGCAATCTAAAATCCGAAATTAAAATGTGGTATTGGACAAAAGTTTTATTCTTTATCTTGGTCGGCGCAGTCATCGCTTGGCTCGGCTTTGAAGTTCTGATGTTTCCGAACATTTCAAAACTCCGTACCGAAAATCCAACGACGAGTTCATTGATTCAATACCGTATTGCGGAAGCCGTCGCCGAAGGCAGAGAGCCACGCAAATATATGATCTGGATGCCGATCGAGCAAATCTCGCCGCACTTGCAGCGGGCTGTTCTGGCGGGTGAAGACTCGCATTTTTTCGAGCATCATGGATTTGATTGGGACGCGATTCAGAACGCTTGGGACGAAGCGCAAAAGGAAGCTGAAAAGGAAGCCAAACAAGAAGGCGATTATGATCCGAACGACTGGATTCCGCCGATGCCGAGTTTTAAGCGCGGCGCGTCAACCGTTTCTCAGCAGCTTGCCAAAAACCTTTATTTATCAGAAGACCGTAATTTCCTGCGAAAAGGGCGCGAAGCGATTATCACGTATTTTCTTGAGCGTAAACTCTCGAAAAAACGCATTTTAGAACTTTATCTGAATGTTATTGAATGGGGCGACGGCGTTTACGGCGCGGAAGCCGCCTCGCGTTATTACTTGAAAAAATCCGCATCAAATCTGACACCGCCGGAAGCAGCCTATCTTGCGGCGATGATTCCTTCGCCGCTTAATGTTTTTAATCCGAAGAAAAATCCGAAGCGCGTCGTCCGAAGGCAGAAAGTAATTCTGCGCGGGATGAATCACATCAAGTTAGCCTATTAGATTTTTGTCTGTGAACTGATTTCACGTTTTGTTTTTGATAAAAATACAACCTTTTGCCGGACAAAAGTAAATATAATTTTAAGACTTTTACTCAATATCAATGCCGCGTTCTTGTGCGATACCTCGAATTTTCATTGCTAAGTCGTCGTCAATGGTTTCTTCGCCACCAAGAAAATTTTTGATTTCTTCGGTTGGTCTGCCGAGTACGAGAGCGGCTTTGCCAATCTCACCGTTAAAACCTTTGTTACAAAAATCTTCTAACATTTTCTGCGCCTGCTCTTGCGTTGTGCCTTGGTCATCTACGATATTTTCCATATCCATCTTGTTTCTTCCAGTAAAAAATTTAACTACATTTCTTCAATTTTCTGCCATTCGTTAGCAATAATCCGGTGGTTTCTCCAATTAAAAGTAGTTGTGTCATTCGGCGAAACGAACAGACGAACGGCAAGCAAACTTCCATAGCCATCAAACTGTTTCGGATTTATCCACCAACCCGCGCTTGCATCCCAAAGTTTAATTTCGTTGTCGTGAACGGCAACGGCGCAACCTTCGTGATAGATTAAATTGCCGTCAATCCAATGAACCGAAGTTTCCTCACCGTTCCATCTGTTTGCCCATTGGTCAGTCGCTTCTTTTGAATATTGTTGAACAAATTGAACCTGAAAACTTTGGACTCCGCGCACGGAAAAAATCTCTTGTGCCAACGCTGCTTGCGCTCCGCAATCGAGGGCTTGCTGCCGCACTACTTCGCACCAGTGAATTTGCCAGATGGTTGGTCCCCAATTATATTTTTGCCGAATCCAGCGCGGTCCGGTCAAAACGCTTGCGCCATTCAGTTCCGAAAAATCCATCGCCGATAACCATTCACGCGCAATTTCGCAGCACATCGTTCCGTGATGCGATATTTTGGAAATCGGAAAATCCTGCCATTTACTGAATACGGATTTCGCAACCGTAGCCGCGCCGAAATCATTATTATCAAAGTTATTTGTGTTTTTAACCGCGTCCAAAGACATAACTCATACTCCTATCGTAAGCACCCGCATCACAGAAAACGAGAAGGTCGTCGGGTTTTGCGTCCTCCGGTAATCCGACATTTGAGGCAACAACGTCGTGTTCCATACAAAGTCTGCCCAAAAGATGCGCTTTCCCGCGCCCTAAAGATTTCCATACGCCTGTTTGCGCGTTTTGATGAAGAATCCGATGCGGATAAAAAAAATACATCGGCAGTTCGGCAATCGAGCCGTCAACGACAACATCGGTTGCAATACCGGGAAAATCCTGAATTTCCAGAATCCGCATTGCCAGTGCCATTGAAGGTTGGGCGAGAGCCTTACCCGGCTCGGAAACGATTTGTTTGACGTGCGGCAGAAATTCCTGAACTCTCGAAACCGCCCTTGCAAAACGCACATCGGAATCTTCATTCCAATCGTCGGGAAACCAACCGCCGCCAACGTCTAAAACTTCAATAATGTGTCCTGACAATGCTTCGATTGAAATGCACCAACGCAGGATTGATTCAAAAAGATGCCACCACTGCTCGACTCCGACATTACTGCTCGCCATATGAAAATGAACGCCGAATTGATTATCGCGCGGCAACATTCCGATTGATTCAATAAGAGTTTTGAAAACCTCGGGCGTGTCTATCGGAATACCGAACCGCGAAGGAATGTTGGGGGTTCGCAGACGAACACCGGCAATTTTCGTTTTGAGTTCGCCCATTTCCATTGCGGCAACAACTCGCTTGAGGTCGGCAACCGAATCGCAAAAAACAGCGTGCATCGGCTCTTTTGGCAGATATTCTTTGTGCCACCATTTTCCCGGTCCGTTCAAAATCACCTGTTCAGGCGTGAATCCGACTTCGAGTGCTTTATTAACTTCGAGCGGACTAATTGCTTCGGCTAAAAATCCGGCTTCGTGCGCCAATTGAACAAGTCGCACGTCTGGATTGGTTTTCATACTGTAAGCATTAATTACTTGTATCTCATCCGTACTTATATTTCTTGCCAGACGTGCGGCACGCTCGAAAAGTTTGAAAGCCGTTTTTTCAAGAAACAAAAAAGAAGGTGTTTGAACTTGTTTGAAATCAACATTGGAGATGTCTTCGACAAATGACGCAGGCAGATTCGATAAATTGTTTTTAACCGCTTTGCCGCTTCCATTTCCGTTGTGTCCGTTAGAATTCATCCCGTGCAGGCGATTGGCAAAGCCCAAAAGCCGGACGGATGTTTAAGAGAATGTCCGATGTCTCCGCCCAAAGGCTCAGGCAGCGGCGATAAAGGAAATCGCGGGCGAACCGGAATTTCCAAAACAACGCGGGTGAATTCTTCGCTAACTG
>JACCYR010000202.1 GCA_013696385.1 Acidobacteriota bacterium | reverse complement strand
TTCCAATCGGTATTATTTTTCTGGCAAGCATAATCGGGTTTTGGAAATACCAAAATCCTTGTATCGAATCTGTAGATTATACATATCAAAACGGCTGGCAAGGAGAAAACCCGTTTAGTATAAAGGTCGAAAGAATTCCTGAAAGTTGTAGTTTCGCAGCAGCCGTCGCAGGAGCAAATTATATTTTCTCTGCACGGCACGGAAATTCGGAAGGTTGGCAACAGATAATGACCGTTCATTACGATGACCCGATTGATATTCCAAGAAACACCATAAAAATTGTCAGTGAAAAAGTTGCCTATACTTTTATGAACGGCGGTTATGCCGTAACATCTGACAGTGGAAAAACTTGGACTGTTTGGGACGTGGACAAAATACCGAATTGGAATTTTGTAGATTATGGATACATCAAAGAAGTAACTGTTTTAGAGAATGGCATTGGTTCGCTCAAATTAAATCCTTCTGATAAACATAAGAAAGTTTCTGAATTTTACACAAGCGATTTTGGTAAAACTTGGAAACAAATAAAGTAATGCTAGAACTGCGAAATATCACAAAAACATTTGGCAGCGTCATTGCCAACGACGACGTTTCAATTAAAATCGAACCGGGAACAATTCACGCAATTGTCGGCGAAAACGGCGCGGGCAAATCGACCGTGATGCGAATCGCTTACGGTTTTTACAATGCCGACGCGGGCGAGATTTTGGTTGACGGTAAAACTGCCAATATCAAATCGCCACAAGATGCGATTTGGCTCGGAATCGGAATGGTTCACCAGCATTTTATGTTGGTTGACACGATGACCGTTGCCGAAAATATAATCTTGGGCGCGGAAACGGGCGGCGCGTTTAATCTTGATTTAGACAAGGCAAATGAAGAAATCGCGCGTTTATCGAATGAATTAAAATTAGGCGTAAATCCGAAAGCGTATATCGAAAATTTATCCGTCGGAGCGCAGCAAAGAGTTGAATTATTAAAAGCACTTTACCGCAACGCACAGCTGTTGATTTTAGACGAGCCGACGGCGGTTTTAACGCCGCAGGAAACCGAAGATTTTTTCAACATCTTGCGCCGAATGCGCGAGCAGGGAAAAACAGTCGTTATCATTACGCACAAACTCGAAGAAGTTTTGGCGATTTCCGATTTCGTAACCGTGATGCGCGACGGCAAAGTTGTCGGCAATGTGAAAACGAGTGAAACAACGGCAAAAGACCTTGCCCGAATGATTGTCGGGCGCGATGTTTTGTTAAGAGTTGAAAAAACTGATGCAAAACCGAATGAAACGGTTTTAAGTGTGCAGAATCTCATCGTAAAAAACTCGCACGGCGAAGCATTAAACGATGTTTCGTTTGAAGTTAAAGCGGGCGAAATTGTCGGTGTTGCAGGCATCGAAGGCAACGGACAAACCGAACTTATTGAAGCAATCGCCGGTTTGATTCCGATTTCACAAGGCTCGATTGAACTTTTCGGCAAGAATATTACAAATGTTTCTACACGCAAACGCAAAGAACTCGGCATCGCGCATATTCCCGAAGACCGACACCGGCGCGGGCTTCTGCTTGACTTTGATTTGGCTGAAAATTCAATGCTTGGCGTTCATTATCGTCCGCCGGTTACAAACGGCATTGGAATTTTAAATCAATCGGCGATAAACAAACGCGCCAGTGAAATTATCGGAAATTTCGACGTACGCCCGCCGAATCCACAGCTTTCTGCCAAATCACTTTCGGGCGGGAATCAGCAAAAACTGATTATCGGCAGGGAATTTGAACTCAATCCGAAACTGCTTCTCGTGTCGCAGCCGACGCGCGGCGTTGACATCGGCGCAATCGAATTTATTCACCGCAAACTGATTGCTTTGCGCGATGCGGGAAGTGCCGTGTTGCTTGTTTCCGCCGAACTCGAAGAAGTTACGGCTTTGGCTGACCGGCTTTTGGTGATTAGCAAAGGGAAGTTTGTTGGCGAAGTTGACCCAAAAACCACTTCAAATGAAGAAATCGGTTTGATGATGACTGGTGGAAATTAAGAATAGCCGCGAAAAAGCACAGAAGACTCAAAAAGATTTTTTGTGCTTTTTATGCTTTTTGTGGCTAAATGTTTCTTTTGGTTTAAGTAAACAAACACTTCATTTTCTCGACCGCGTTTTTTAGATTCTCCAATGAAGTCGCATAAGAAAATCGCAAAAATCCGTCCGCGCCGAAGCCTGCGCCGTCGGTTACAACGACGTGGGCTTCGCGTAAAAGATAATCGGAAACATCAGCCGAAGTTTTAAATTTGTCGCCGAGCATTTCTCGCACGTCAACAAACGCATAAAACGCGCCTTCGGGCATTTCGCATTTGAAGCCGTTGATTTTCTGCAAAGCCGGAATCAGCCAATCACGCCGTTTTTTATATTGTCCGAGCATCGAACTAACCGTTTCTATTGATTTTTCGCGGTTTTCCATCGCTCGCGCACAAGCGTATTGGACAAAAGATGTCGGGTGCGAGGTCGAATGGCTTTGCAGTTTTGTCATTTGCTTTGACCATTCTTCGCCTGCAATCGTATAACCGATTCGCCAGCCCGTCATCGCATAAGTCTTTGAAAATGAACCGGCAACACAGACATATTTTCGTAATTCGTCGGGCAAACTCGCCGAAGTAAAAACCTTCGCCGGCGAATAAACAAAAAATAAATAACACTCATCGGTCAAAACATAAACGTCATTTTCCGCACAGACTTCGACAATTTTTCGCATCTCAAGCGGCGAAATCACGCGACCTGTTGGATTGTTCGGCGAATTAACCATTAGGAGTTTGGTTTTCGGCGTGATTGCTTCTTTAACTTGCTGCGCCGTTAAAACAAAGTCTGTTTTTTCCGTTTCGATAAAAACGCTTTTTGCGCCGACAAATTTGACAATTTCAGGAAAAGTTACCCAATAAGGTTTCGGAATCAAAACTTCATCTGAAGGATTTATTAAAGTGCAGACAGCATTAAAAAGTGCTTGTTTGCCGCCGTCGGTAGCGATAACTTCCGTGGGCAAAAAACTCGTATTAAATTGTTGAGCGTAAAACTCGGCAATTGATTCTTGAAAAGTCTTGAGTCCTGCCGTCGGCGTGTATTTCGTCAAACCTTTCTGCAAACCTTCCCAAGCATATTCTTTAATAAATTCCGGCGTTTGGAAGTCCGGTTCACCGAGCGTTAAATCAATTACATCAAAACCTTGGTCGCGCAGATTAGCGGCAATCTGCCCGGCTTTGAGCGTCGAAGAAATCTCCATTTTGGCGACCGTTTTAGAAACGGGAAAATTGTTCATAATGGTAAATGGTAAGTGGTAAATGGTGAATGGTAAATTAAAGAAAGTTTCTTACATTTACCATTCACCATTTACCACTTACCACTTTCTAAGAATTCTACACGATTTCCAAACGGGTCACGAAACTCGAAACGGCGAAAGTTGGGAATCGGAATTCCGCCGATTATTTTTATATCTTTTTTCTGCAATTTTTTGCGCCAATTTTCTAAATTTTCAACCAGATAAGCGATATGGGCTTTCGTTTTTGTTCTGTCAAAATCGTCTTCCATTCCGACATGGATTTGAAAACCGCCCAATTCCACCCAAAAACCGCCGCGACCTTGCAGAGATTCGGGTTTCGGAATTTCTTTTAAGCCGAGAAAATCGCAATAAAATTCGCGTGCTTTATCTTCTGCGCCTTTCGGAATTGTGATTTGTGCGTGATGAATTTTTAGAATCATTCAAATAGTCTTTCTTGGCGTGCTTTGCGCCTTTGCGTGAAATCTTCTTTATGTTTAGATGGTTATATTCTAATTATTACAGATGTTTTCTCACGCAAAGGCGCAAAGCACGCCAAGATTTATCAAAATTTATTATTTAATTTTTTACGCATTTGTTCTTCAACTAAAGGCGGAACGAAACCGTCAATTTTACCGCCGAGCGCGAAAACCTGTTTGACAAGCCGCGAACTGACGTAGGAAAAAGCCTCGCCCGCCATCAGAAAAACTGTTTCGATACGCGGTTCGAGTTTGCGATTCATCAAAGCCATCTGCAGTTCATATTCATAATCGGAAATGGCGCGAATCCCACGCAAAATCGTGTCAACTCTGCGCTTGATTGCATATTCAACGAGCAAACCTTCAAAATCTTCGACGATAAAACGGCAATTTCCCGCGTTTATTGTCGGCAAAACCTGCTCCAATAACGCTTTGCGTTCTTCAATCGAAAACAGCGGATTTTTGTCGGGATTATACAAAATGGCGATGATAATTTCATCAAAAAGTTTTGAGCCACGCTCGATGATGTCGAGATGTCCGTTGGTTATCGGGTCAAATGAGCCGGGATAAATTGCGCGTCGCATAACTACAATAAATTGTAAATTGTAAATGGTAAATGGTAAATGGCGGAATTCATCTATTTTATGGCTGTTTCACTTCATCAACCTTTGAGCTTTTAACTTCCGTCTTGAATTTTTGATAATTGTCAGACTTAATGATTTGATTAAAATTTACGCCTTTGAAAAGCAGAACTTTTGCCGCCGCGTTGATTTCAATCAAGGACGGCAGCCAGATTTCATCGTTCACGCGCTCTTGTTCAAACATAAAAGATGAACCTTTTTTGACATTAACCAACACGCCGCCATATTTGAAATTGTCGAACAGCGAACTTTCAATGCGGATAACTTGTTTGTCCTGCTCGTCAACCCAAATCGCGCCGCCGACTTTGCCAAAAAATTTCAACAAACTTTTGGCGTTTTTCATATCAAAATTCGGATTCGGCTCAAAATCAAACACAATTACATCGCGCCCGCGAAAGCGTTCACGGCGCGGATTTATCAGGCGCGAAGCACGCAAGGTTTCGGCAATCGAGATGCGCTTTGCTTCATCGGTGGAAGTTTTGGCTTCTTGTTTAGCAATCTTTCTTTCAATTTCCGCCACGCGCTTTTGCACGTTTTTGTCTTCGTCTGCTTGTTCGGCGGACGAAAGCTGTCTGCCGTTTTTTTCAATTAAACGGCTGATGCGATAGCCTTTATAAAAAGATAACTGATTGGTTTGCGAATCCGTTTCGCGCAAAACGCCGTCTTTGCCGAGTTCGCGGCTGATGATTTTTTGCGTGTAGGAATAATTTTCCAAAATATCTTCGACTTTATCTTCATTTGCCTGCACTTGGCTCAGAAGCGTCGGAATATCAGGCAAAGGTTTGCCGGAAATTTTTGGGAAATCAAAATTTGACGCGGCGATTTGTTGATTATGTATAATTTT
>JACCYR010000191.1 GCA_013696385.1 Acidobacteriota bacterium | reverse complement strand
GCGCGAGTCCGTCGTAACGCCCGACGAGTTTCAAAAGATTTTCTGCCGCATAATCGCCCACGCCTTTTATTTGCTTCATTTCTTTTTTGAGTTCTTTGGTCGGCAAATCCGAATGCAGCCAACTTTCGGGATTGATTTTTCCGCTGGCGACCTTTTCCGCCAGTTCCGCAAAATACGGAGCACGATAACCGGCGCGGATTTCGTCTTTGTAAAATTCGACTGATTTGTCTGCCATTTGCGCCGCAGTCGGAAATGCTTTTTTTCCGTCTTTGGTTGGCGTTCCGAGTTTTTCGACCAGATTCGTCGTCATTTTTTTTGTCAACGCCCACGAACAATTTGTTGTGCAGATGGTTTTTATCAAATCTTCAAAAACCGTCGGAGAACGAAGCATTCTGCCCGTATTTGTTTTGCCAATCCAGGCAAATTCCCTTTTTGTCAGTTGATGAAACACGCTTAAATCATCATCAAGCCGCAAAATGTGGCGCACGTCGCGCAGAATTTTTTCTTGATTGATTTTGCCCTCCGACATTTCGATTTTGATTTTTCCGTCGCCTTCGCTGACAGTTGCGGAAACACACGTTTTTGAATTATCGAAAACACAACTCAAACGCCAATTTTCTTTGTCAATTTCAAACGGCAAAAGCTCGCACCAGCCGTGACTGAAAACGGTTCGGATAAAATTAAAATTTTCAGGCGTTTCAAGAAAAAGTGTTTTCGGCATATTTTTTGATTTCGTTCAATAAAATAAACGAGAAAAAATCTTTACAAATTTTTACATTTTTCCGACCAAATTGTATTTTCCCACGTCTAACTACTAATTAGAAATCTTTTTTGCAAAAAAAATTTCAAATATATTAAAATAGCTTGTGTTTTTGAGTTCAATGTTCTATAAACTAATCGTATAACATTGATAACGACATTATCCCGCTTGTCATTAAGACTTGCTCCCGAACACAAGAAATTTCTTTGAAGAAACCTAGGAGGAAAGGTTTATGAAAAACAGAAAATCGCGCTGGGTATGGCAGATTTTGAGCGCAAATTTTTTAATGTTTCTGTTGGTATTCCCGATTTTGGCAGAGCCAGACCCGAATCCCGATTCGCCGACACCGATTTTGATAAGCGAGCCGAATTCGACCCGCGCTTTGGCAACGCCAGCCGGTAAATTTTTGCGCGGAAATGTATCGAGAATTGAAAGCAGAGCATTTCTGCCGGATTCAAAAGTCGTGTTGTTTGTAACAAATCTGGATTTGCTGGCGGACGAGGGCGCGAGTGCTTTTCGCGTCTATGTCGAGGACGCGAAGGGCAGAAAATATCGCTTTCCGGTTTTAGACATTCAACCCGTCAAAGGGCAAGAATGGATTTATGCGCTAACCGTTCGCTTAAAAGACGAACTCGGTTTTTGGGAACAACCTCCGGCAGACGGCGACGTTTTAATCGGCGTCGCTTGGCGCGGTTTGGCGAGCAATCGTGTTCGCTTGGGTTTCGGCAAAACGGGCGGCGACATCAAAGACGATATCGGAGCAATTCCGACACCCGCACCGACTTCACCGCTTAAAACATCTATAAATGCGGAGCCAAATTATGTCGGCTACTTATATTCCGGCGACCGGACACGGTTTATGGAGCAGGCGACATTTGGTCCCACGAACGAATTAGATACGCGGATTCGCCGCGTCGGTTTGCGAACGTGGCTCGCCGGACAATTTGAAGCACCTTATCCGACTAATCCTTATCCGAATCTTGCACTGATGCCGGTAAATGTTACCGATGATTGCCGAGCCGGGATTCCTCCAAACTGCCTCCGCGACTTTTATTCAATGTATCCCGTCCAGAATTGGTTTTTTAAAGAAGCATTTTATGGTGAGCCGCAATTAAAACATCGCATCGCTTGGGCGTTGAGTGAACTTTGGGTAATCTCTGGTGTTGATACGCAGCAAGCTAGTTGGATGGTTGCCTATCATCAACAACTATCGAAAAACGCTTTCGGCAACTATCGTGATTTGATGTATGACATAACGCTCAATCCGGGAATGGGTAATTATCTGGATATGGTGCGAAGCACGAAAAACAATCCGAATGAAAATTATGCCCGCGAAATTCTCCAGCTTTTCTCAATCGGTTTGTTTATGCTCAACCAAGACGGCACTTTGCAGCTTGACGGCAGCGGCAAGGCGATTCCGACTTATGACCAGAACACAGTTAATAATATCACGAAAGTCTTTACCGGCTGGACTTTTTGCAATCAAACTTGTCCAAATTCAGTTCCGGGATTTGTTAACTATAAAGACCCGTTGATTCTGAATCAAAACAATCATGATGTTACGGCAAAAACTTT
>JACCYR010000169.1 GCA_013696385.1 Acidobacteriota bacterium | reverse complement strand
CCTTTCGTTGGCAGTAAAGGAAAAAATTCAACTCGTCGGTCTGGCAATGATTCTGCTTTTGATGGTAACGGTTATTTTCTTTGACGTTTCGCGGCTGATTGGGAAATAAAAAGTCAACTTTTTTATTTATGAGAAGAAATACCAAAGCAATCAAAGTCGGCAGCGTGCAAATTGGCGGTGGCGCGCCTGTTGTTGTCCAATCAATGACAAAAACCGACACAACCGATGTTGACGGAACTGTTAAGCAAATCGAAGAAATGGTTGCGGCGGGTTGCGAAATTGTCCGCATTGCCGTTCCCAAAGAAGCTGATGCAATTGCGCTTAAAGAAATTCGCCGGCGCGTAAAAATTCCCATCGTCGCCGACATTCATTTTCATTACAAACTCGCGTTGATGGCACTCGAAGCCGGAATTGACAAGTTAAGAATCAATCCGGGAAATATTGGTTCGATTGACCGTGTGCGCGAAGTCGTCCGTGCAACCGAAGCGCAAGGCGTTCCGATTCGTATCGGTGTCAACGGCGGTTCTTTAGAAAAAGATTTACTGCAAAAATACGGCACGGCAACGCCCGAAGCGATGGTCGAATCGGGAATGCGCCATGTTAAAATTCTCGAAGATTTAGGATTTTCGGACATTATAATTTCGCTGAAAGCGTCAGACGTGCAAAGAACGGTTGCGGCGTATCGCTTGATGGCGGAAAAGGTTGATTATCCTTTGCATTTGGGCGTAACCGAAGCGGGAACGCCATTTGGCGGGACAATAAAATCCGCGATGGGTTTGGGAATTTTGCTTTTTGACGGCATCGGCGACACGATTCGCGTTTCTCTCGCCGCCGAACCGCACGAAGAAGTGCGCGTCGGTTGGGAAATTCTTAAAAGTTTAGAACTTAGGAAACGCGGCGTAACGGTTGTCGCGTGTCCAACCTGCGGGAGACTCGACATTGATAATTTTGTTGAAATCGTGACGGAAGTCGAACGAAGATTAGCGCACGTTGAAGAACCACTTCATCTTTCGATTATGGGTTGCGCCGTCAATGGTCCGGGCGAAGCGCACGATTCGCAACTCGGCATAACTTTCGGGCGTAATGTCGGAATGATTTTCAAAGATGGTGTGCCGATGCGAAAAGTTTCCGGCGCGGATATTGTCGAAGAATTTGTTAAAGAAGTCGAGATTTTGCGAAAGGAAGGTGCGAATGCAAAATCTTTGGCGGAAACAAAACCGCTGGTGCAAATTTCTTAAACTTTGACAATACACAATTTACGGGTTTTGGAAAATTTCTTCTTATTTATGCTTCAAACGGAACTTCGGCGTTTTGCAGGAAATGAAGTTCGTTGCGCGAAACTTTTTCGAGCAGTTCCGGTTCGTCAAACATATTTAGAAGCCCGCGCACGGTGGCATAGCGCGGTTCGTCGGAAATTGTTACCGGCAGATTTACAAAGTTGCGAAGATATTGGTCAATACCGTCGAGAAGCGAACCGCCGCCGGTTAATATAATTCCGCGGTCATAAATATCCGCCGCAACTTCCGGTTGGAGTTCGGTTAAAGTATCGCTAACAATTTGCGCGACCCGCCGGACAATGCCTTCAACCACCGGATAAACTTCCCCGACGGTAATTTCAACCGCGCCCGGACTTCCCGTCTGCACGTCGCGTCCGCGCACGGTGATTGATTTTTCTATGTTTTCCGGCAAATAAGTAGTAGCAAAATCGGTTTTGATGCTTTCCGTCGTTTCTTCACCGACTTGCAAACCGCGATGCCGGCGCAAATGAGTTGCCAAAGCCAAATTTATCTGTTCGCTTCCGATTCGTTCCGAGCGCGAATGGACAACCATTCCTTTGGCAATAATGGCGATGTTGGTAGTTCCGGCACCAATGTCAATGACCGCCGAAGCGCGTTTATCACGCGGAGTTATGCCCGCGCCGAAAGCTGCCGCCAAGCCTTCCTCCATCATATAAATTTTGCCGATGTGCGCTTCTTCCGCCGCATTGAGCAACGCACGTTGTTCAACGTGCGTTACGTCGGAAACCATACTCATGACAGCTTGCAGAGAAACTTGCGAACCGCCGGTTTTCGCCTTTTTGACGAAATGCGCGAGCATTTTTTTTGTGCGTTCAAAATCCGCCACGACACCGCCGTTCAGCGGAGCTAAAACAGTAACGTCGCGCCCTTCGCGTCCGCGCATATCGTAGGCTTCTTGACCATAGACAATTATTTCACCCGACAATTCATTAACGGCAATCAGCGACGGTTCATCAAGCACGATATTGCGCCCTTTAACTGCAATAATCGTGCTAGCGGTTCCCAAGTCAATCGCCATCGAATCGGTAACTAATTTTTTGAGTGATGAAATTCCTACCATAAAGGTAAATTTTCCTTACTGTTGACAAAATAAATCAAGAAATCTGATTTAGCTCCCAAATGAAACTAACTCCAGTTTAATTCCAACTAACTTCAAATAGCGAAACTGGCTGAAGACGATTTTTGACAACTAAAGGTTCTTGCGGCACTAAATTAAGTATTTCACCGCTTGCCTTTGCCGTCGCTTCGCTGATTAAAATCTGTCCGCCGCGGGCATTCTGTTCAAGCCGCGCCGCTGTGTTGACCGTATCGCCGATTGCCGTGTATTCGCTTCTTTGCTCTGAACCGATATAACCGACAGTCGCCACGCCCGTATTTAATCCGATGCCGACATTAATTCGATTAAAACCTTCGGCTTCCAGTTCCTGATTCAAACTTTCAAGTCTTTTCTGCATCATGACAGCCGTTTTGAGCGCATTTTTCGCATCTTCGGAAGTAGCGGTCGGCGCACCGAAAATCGCCATTAAACCATCGCCCGTATATTTATCTAAAGTTCCGCCGTTGGCGAAAATTATGTCGCTCATTGCACTGAAGAAACGATTCAGAAGTCCGACGACCTTTTCAGGATTTTCCGTTTCCGAAAGCGCGGTAAATCCGCGAATGTCGGCAAACAGAACCGTTATGGTTTGATTAATTCCGCCTAGTTTAAACGAATCAGGATTTTCAAGCAACTGTTTTACAACATATTCAGGCATAAAACGGCTGTAATTTGCCCGCGCTACTTCTTCTTTTGCCAGACGCTTATGCGCTTTGACGGTTTCAACCGTAACGGCGGTTTGCGCTGCAACCGCGCTGATAAGTTCTAAATCATCGGAACTAAACGCGGAAAACGGGTCGAGCCGGTCGGCATAAATAACGCCGTGAACATTCGATTCGGTTATCAAAGGAGCGCAAATAGTTGACCGAACGCCTTGCGTTACGATTGATTCTACACCTTTGAACATTTCATCGGTTTTTGCGTCCTGCGAAAGAAGCGCGACTTTTTCACGCATTACTTTTTGTGTTATCGTCCGGCTGATTGATAGTTTTCCGGTCAGATTTTCCAAAATCTCATCGCGCCCCTTAATAGCAATCGGATAAAGACTGTAATCGAGAATTTTACCGTCAGCCGTTTCATCCGCAAGCAATGCTACGACTCTTTCGGCGGGCGTTCCGCGAAAAATTAAATCCGTCGCCTTAATAAAAATTTCTTTTAAGTCAAAAACCGTGCCAATTGTTTTGGTCATTTCATAAAGTAGATTCAGAGCCTTTGCCTTCCGGCGCAGATCTTTGATTTCATCGGGCGTGGCAATGCCGGTTTCGATTGAAACATTTGAATGCCTTCCGATAATTTCATTGGCGGAAATAAGAACCTGCGTATGTCCAAGCGGTCGGTCGTCAAAGTTCACGTCTGCCGGAATTGCGCTTGTGCTTTTTGAATAATCAGGCGAGGTAATGGAAGTTTTATTTTCACTGGACGCGGGGTTCGCCGGTTGTGCCGCGCCGTCTTTGCCAAACTCCAGGCGTGTTTCGCCAATGACAATTACATCGCCCGGTTCGAGAATCTTTTCCGATTGCGCCGCGCCGTTGACAAAAACGCGGTTGACGCTTTGTTTGAATTCACCGTCGACATAAAAGCCGTCAATAATCTTAAAATTTGCGTCATCGCCGACAATATGTGCGTGGCGGCGCGATACCCGGCGGTCATTAAGAACAATGTCGTTATCTTTTGCTCTGCCGATATTATAGGTCGCACCGGGAAGCAAATTAACTTCCCAACTTGTTCCGCTTGCGTCTGTTATATTAAGAATTGAATTCACGGTTTTTTCTAATGGTAAATTGCTAACGTTAATTTTACTGCCAAGTTATTAATGCTAAATGATAAATTTTTGGTGTTTTTATTTAACATTAAACATTAATAATTTACCATTATCTTATGATTTATTTCGACAACAA